>JBPYEW010000001.1:0-23569 GCA_051984555.1 Terriglobales bacterium
AAGGTTTGTATTCCATCGAACTGGCGCACACGATTCGATGTTGGAAGGGAAGCACTCTTCAACAACTTGACTGCCGTTTCTGGAGTACTAAGCTCGGGGTCGACCTTCGGCGTGCGTGCAGGAATTACCCGCACGACTTAAGGTTTTTCACGATGAATCTGGGTGATTTTCGGTATCTCTCTGAAATTTCGGCATCTCCGTTCTTGGCAAGCTACCTGCAACACTCCTGAGTAATTAACGAGAGCCCTTCGAGACTAATTGCCAAGGAGAATCTAATGTCAGCCTGTGCCCTCGTTTCCAAAGACTGGAGAGAGTTGTCGGAAGCGGCAAGCAAAGAGAGCGACCCAAATAAATTGATGGAACTGATCGCGCAGTTGAATGAAGTTCTAAAGCAGCGCGAAGACAGAGTCCGCAATACTCGTGTGCGTGACAAAGCGCACAACGACCATCCCAAATACAGCTAAGTTCCTGGAATTTTCAGGTAAACACTGGAAGATGCGTTCGCCGAAGTGCGTGTACGTTCGCCAGAGCACTTTTACCGCGGAGGCAATATGCTCTGGACGATCTTCGTAATACTGCTGGTACTATGGTTGCTGGGATTGGTAAGTTCCTACACTCTCGGCGGCTACATCCACATTCTGCTGGTGATAGCCATCGTTGTTTTATTGATCCGAATCATTCAAGGACGGCGCCCTCTTTAGTTATGGCCTGATTTCGATAGGCGTGCCGTCCTTTACCGCTCGCCAGATCTCGTCCATTTCCGTATTCGTAACGGCGATGCAGCCATCCGTCCAATCACGCAGGCGGTGGGCGTCGCCGACGAAACCGTACCCATTGGGCAGGCCATGGATCATGATGTCGCCGCCTGGTGAGACGCCCAGCCGCTGTGCTCGCTCACGATCCACGCTGCTGGGATACGACAGGTGAATGGACTTGTAGAACCTGCTCCGGACGTTTCTGCGGTCCAACACATAGACACCCTCGGGTGTCTTGTGATCACCTTCGCGCTGTTTGGGCCCAAGCGGATCGCCTCCCAAGGCGATTGCGTATGTCTTCAGCGTGGTGCCCTTGGCGAGGAGGATCAGCTTGCGGTCCTTTTTCAGGACCAGCACGTGATCGGCAATGGCCTCTTTCGGCAGGGGCGTACCCGCCGAGAGTCGACTTGGGACGTAGAGAATCAGCGACACGGCGAGTACACGAACCGGGAAGCGCAACCTCATCCCTTGCGTCCGCCTGCCTTGAGGTCGGCTCGAAGATCGAGATTGCGAATCAAACGATGGAGATAGTTGGGGTGTAGCCCCAGCGACTTGGCTGCTTCGGTGAAGTTGCCTTTCGATTCCTCCAGGGCTGTCAGAATCAGATGCCGCTTCAGTTCTGTCAGCGCCGCATGGTACTTAGCGCCCTGCACACCTGCGGGCGATGCACGTTCGAGGACGGCTTCCGGCAAGTCTTCGGGCAGAATGATTTCCGCGGAGCTCATGACGAGGGCGCGCTCGATGGCGTTTTCCAGCTCCCGAACGTTGCCCGGCCAGTCGTAATTCATCAGACACGCACGCGCGTCAGGGGAGAGAGGCTTCGGCTTGACCGCACATTGAGGAGCATGTTTCGCGATGAAGTAGTCCGCGAGAAGAGGAATGTCTTCCTTTCTCTCGCGCAAGGGCGGCATCGTTACAGGGACCACATTGAGGCGGTAATAAAGGTCCTGCCGAAAGTCACCGTTTCGGACCGCCTCTGAAAGATTCTTGTTGGTGGCTGCGATCAGGCGTATGTCGATAGGAATTGGACGCGTGCCGCCCACTCTTTCAAACTCGCGCTCTTGCAGGACACGCAGCATCTTGGACTGCATCGCAGGCGCAAGCTCGCCAATCTCGTCCAGGAAAACCACACCGCCATTGCCGACCTCAAGTTTGCCCTTCTTCTGCATCGTGGCACCGGTGAAGGAACCCTTTTCATGCCCAAAGAGTTCACTCTCGAGAAGAGTCTCGGTGATGGCGGCGCAGTTGATGGCCACAAACGGTTTTGCCGCGCGATGGCTGTTGCGGTGTATGGCGCGCGCCGCCAGTTCTTTCCCGGTGCCGCTCTCGCCCCAGATGAGAACAGTAGACTCGGCCGGCGAGACGCGGCTGAGCGTCCTGTATACATCCTTCATCTTCGGACTGTCGCCGATCATGTTGTGGTCAAGATCGATCTCGGCTGTCAGCCTCTCGTTCTCCTCTTGCAGCCACTGGAGGTGCCGCGCATTTTCCAGCGCAACCGCCGAGATTCCGGCGATGGCGGTCACGAGTTGCAGATGTTCTTCGTCCAGGCGCGCCAAAGAATTCAACGAATCCAGATAAACGCAGCCAATCACTTTCTCGAACACGGTAAGGGGCACGCAGAGCAGAGAGCGGACTTGCGAGTTAATGAGACTCTCGACGGCGTTGAACTCGGTGCTCCCCACCACGTCACTTCCCAGAATGGAAACTCCTTGTTCCACGACTTGCTTGGCCACGGTTCGGCTGACGCGGACTGGGCGGACATCGCTCGCGATGCGGTGCCGGGCAAAGACGGATCCGAAGTCTCCGGTGGTGCTTGGGTTCAGCAGTATGGCCCCTCGCTCCGCAGGTATGACTTCGAATGTCAGGGTGAGCAACTCGGCCTGCAGTGCCTGGAGGTCGCGAATGGAGTGCACAACGCGGCTGATCTTCAGGAGAGCATTCAGGTTGCGTGCCACTCGGGAAGTGGCTGGGAGTTCGCTGAGTATCCGCTCCGGCTGTAGATAGACCACGTCGGCCGGACGGAGCCGTACTGTAGAGCGGGCCAGCGAGATATCGTCGAATTCCACTTGGCCGGGTAAAAGATTGTCTTGGGTTTCGTGTACCAGGAAGACGAATACGGAATCACCGATTTCGATCTGATCGCCATGAGTGAGCACGTGTTGCTCGACGGCATGTCCATTCACGAGCGTTCCATTGCGGCTTTCGAGGTCACGGATCCGGAAGTGCCCGGTTTCGGACTCGAGGATGCAGTGCTGCCGAGAGACGGAAGGGTCGGCAATGGGAAGGACGTTCCCCGAGTCTCGGCCAATGGAAAGGTGACCGAGCTCGGGCAAAGCGAAGGTCGAGTCTTTCAGCGGGCCGGCGATGGCGACGAGTCTGGGGTTCACGATGGCTCCCACTCAGGTGCATAGTTCTTAGCACAATTGCCGCGCACCGTGCATCTTCTTCGCGGCGAAACTATCCGTTCGGATAGAGGTTATCCAGAAGGATAGTTGCGAGCACGCTTTGCGCACAAAGCCATCCCCATTCAGCAGTCAACAGTCACATATATGTTATTGATAATGAGCAGCTTACGTGTGCCGCCCGATATTCACAGGAGTGGGTTGGGGTTGGCACGAAAGCTGCCTAAGTCAAAGGCAGCCACGGTAGAACCGATGGCGAATGTTTCGAGACGTTGAACAGATTGGGAGAGGGGGAGCGTCCTCGATGCAGAACAGGAGGAGTTATGAAACGCAAAAACTTCTTCCCCCTGCTCGCAACGATGGTGGTGGTGGCCGTGAGTTGTGCTAACGCGCAGATTGGCAACGGAGTAAGAGCGGATGTGCCGTTTGCTTTCACGGTCGCGCATGAAACTTTCCCTGCAGGCCAGTACACAGTCCGAAAGATGGGCGCGACGGAAGTCCTCTCGATAACCGGCAGTGGTTCGGCGATTACGATGGCGAGTTCCCAGCCGGTGCAGTCGAGGACGGAGCAGAAATTGACGAAGCTGGTGTTTCACAGGTACGGCGACCGGTATTTCCTCTACCAGGTTTGGGTCCGGGGAGAGGATCGCGGCCAGGAGCTGCCACCCACCAAGGTGGAGCGTGAATTGGCAAGCAGTCGTCAGCCTAATTCCGTAGCTGTGC
The DNA here is from genome assembly GCA_051984555.1 of Terriglobales bacterium. GTDB lineage: Bacteria > Acidobacteriota > Terriglobia > Terriglobales > Acidobacteriaceae > Gp1-AA122. The sequence continues at coordinate 3,884 of JBPYEW010000001.1, forward strand.
TGGCATTGAAGTGAGTTTTACGAACTGTCTCGGCAGAAGCGACTTGGGGGAGGCGCTTTTGAGATGTAGCCGAGAAGTTCCCGTCAGGGATCCAAGCCTCTGCGGGTTCCCTGACGGGCTTTTTCGAAACCAGGTTCTTACAAGACTGGCCCGACAAAAGCGAGGGGAAGCGCTTTTAGATGTACCGTCGGGCGGTACCGCAGGGAACTCGAGAGACCCCTCGACGAGTTCCCGCGGTTTTTTTCAGGAGTGCAGGTACCCATGAGCACGTCATCCACATCGTCCGTCGGCCTGAACCAGGTCTCACTTGCGACCATCGACATTGCCTTCCGTGATTCTGAGTTGCCTGCCGAAAAATCGGCCTTCGCGCTGGTTCCTTTTGACTTCATTGTCGGAGAAAAACAGCTTCAGGCGGGTCTCTACCAGGTCGAGCGCACCGATCGCAAGGATCTGCTGGCCATTCGGCATGCTGAATGCGAAGCTGAGTTCGTCCTGGTCCATGCCATTCCGTTTGGGCATTCGCGCCGGACAAGCAAGCTGATCTTCTACCGTCAGAAGGGTTCGTATTATTTGGGGCAGGTATTGGTAGGGGTGAACTGACTAGTCGCCGGCGGCGCGATAAGTGTCCTGCGACTGAACGGCTACTCCATCGCGTAACAGAACCATCTTGCCCGATATCGCGGGCACTCGGTCGCCCGGAATGAGGATCCCTACCAAGTTCAAGGGATCGGCTGCGGAAAGAGTCAATGTCTCTCCTGTGGGCTCCATCTTCTTCGACGCGCGCAACGATTCCACCGCAACCGGCAAGGCATACTGCTCGCCAAGGAAGCCGTCCACGAATCGGCCACCGCGAATCTCGCCGCGATCTTCCAACCGGCGGAATGCTATCTGCAGTTCGCGCCACTTTGGCAGGATGGTTTCTCGAGCGAGCAGATCGCGGAACACCACGCCGTACCGCTTAAGCAGCATCCAGCAGGTTGCTTCCACGGATTTCATCTTGTCTTCGGTCGCATCGGTGTAGAGCAGCGACCAACGCCCGGCACTATGGCGTGGACGAGCGATGCGGCCATGTCCCTGTCCACTGCGGCGCTTGGGATCGATTAGCGAACGAAGGTTATCGAATCCATCGGCCGTGACGATTCCCGCCGCCACTAATTCCCAGAGTGCTGTTTCTATCTCGGACTTCAGTTTTCCGGTTCCACGAACGATATCCGCGAAGAACGAGGCTCCGCGGTGGCGCAGGAAATTGAGAACGTCTTTGCCGTTGGCACTCAGGCCGCGAGCCTCTTCGGGCAAGTCGGTACCGGGATGTCGAGGTGTCATCCAATCGGAGTTTTCCCGAACGAAGAAGGTAATTGGGGCGACGCTGGTCGGTATCACGCGGCGCTTGCCTTCGGCGGTGTCAAGAAGCGTTGCAGGATGCGGAGACAACCGTCCCCAACCGACGGCGCCCGTCAGGCAGAGCTGGTCGAGAATCTTCGAATCGTAGTCGGCAATTCGCCGGGCAAGGATGTGGCGCTCCCAGGAGTTTGCCGGAATCTCAAAACCCTGCAGTTGGTTGAGAATTTCCAGCGTGCCGCGTTCCCCAAGAACCTGTGTGCCGGGAACAACGTGCTGCCAGCGCAATAGCCAGCGCATAAACTGAGCTGCGGTAACTGGCTCGATCTGCTTGCGGAGGGTTCCCAGCGTGAGCCGGTGAATCCGCGCAAGAAGCCGCCGGTCACACCATTCTTCGGAGGATGCGGGCGCTCCCGCCCGTGAAGCCGTATCCGTAAACTTGCCCCGCAGAATTGCTCCGGTTGATTCCAGCCGTAAGAGAGCCTTGTCGACATCGCTAACGGAAACGCCCAGCAGGTCGCCAAGTTGCGTTGCGGTGGTTGGCCCCACGTGCTGCATCCAGCCCGTCATTGCGGAGAGGAGCACGTCGTCTCGGGAGGGGGCTGACTGCGGCGACGCGGGCTGATTCTCGAATCGTGTCTCCGGAAACATGGCAACGAAGCTCTTCGATCGTTCGGCCGCTACCCAATAACGTCGAGCCAGCCCGCTATCGCCAACTTCCGCTACATAAACGCGGTTCTCCGCCTGAAGCTGCTGGAAGTAGGCTTGCCACCTATTCTCATCGGGCAGCGTCCCCCAACCGAACGCAGATCGGATTCTGTTGACATCTTCCGGCAAGGCAACGAAGGTGAGCAGCACATCGTGCAGTTCATCGGCGTCTCGAAGATCGGGCCACGCTTCCTCGCGGACCTGGGCGATGGCGGCGGGATCAAGCCTGCCGACCTCCTGCAGCACCGATTCGGGGAGAATGCGGCGCATCTCAACCGCGCGCGCACGACGTTCCTCGAGAGGCGCGTCGTCGAGATACGCATAGGGATTGGCATTGAGGATTTCGTGCGAGAACTGCGAGGGCACCGGAGTATCGACGGCGACTGCGCGAATGCTTCCATCCCCAATTCCGCGCAGTACCTCCTTCAGACCATCAATATCCATCGCCTCGGTGAGTACGTCTTTCATCACCTCGTGTACGAGCGGATGGTCTGGGATTTGAATGTCACCTACGATATTTTCCTGGCACGCCGCGACGTCAGGGAATACGGAAGCAAGCAGGTCATCAGAGCGCATGCGCTGGATCTGCGGTGGAATCTTCTTGCCGCCCTGGAATCTCAGTAAAGCCAGCGAGCGCGTTGCATCCCAGCGCCAGCGCGTGCCGAAGATCGGCGAGGCGAGCGCCGCCTGTTCAAGCACTGGCTGCACGGTTTCCGGCTGAAGGAAATTAAAGACGTCGGCCAGCGGGAAACTGTGCTGCTCAGCGAGAGCAATATTCAACCCGTTATCCGTGGCAGCGGCTTGTAACTCAAAGTTGAAACTTCGGCAAAAGCGCTTTCGCAACGCGAGGCCCCAGGCCTTGTTGATTCGTCCCCCAAACGGCGCATGGATGATCAACTGCATGCCGCCGCCTTCATCGAAGAAGCGCTCGGCAATTACCGTTTTCGTGGTAGGAACAGCGCCGAGCACGGCGCGGCCTTGCAGGATGTACTCGATGATCTGCTCGGCGCCAGCGTCATCCACGCCCGCCTCTTCTTTCAACCACGCGATAGTTTCAGCAACAAGTGGCTGCGTAGGGGAGAAGCCGACAGGCGACACATTCGGCAATCGATCACTGATCTCCTGCCGCAGGTCGGCGATGTGGCCGGACAACTCGGCAGTACGAGCCGGAGCCTCACCAAGCCAGAAGGGAACTCCCGGCGGTGCTCCGTGAGCATCTTCAACGATGACGCGCCCGGTTTTCCCTTCGATTCTCCGGATTCTCCAAGAGGTGTTTCCTAGCAGGACAACGTCACCAGCCAGGCTCTCGACCGCGAAATCTTCATCCAGCGTGCCGACCATCGTGCCTTCGGGCTCGGCTACCACCGTGAACAGCGCGGTTTCCGGAATGGCGCCACCGCTAGTAATCGCCGCCAGCCTGGCACCTCGCCGTGAGCGCAACCGGCCATTTACCTGGTCACGATGAAGGTAGGCACCATAGCGCCCTCGCTTCGACGCGATGCCTTCCGACAGCATGTTGATGATGCCGTCAAAGGTTTCGCGGGGGAGATGGCGGTAGGGATACGCACGCTGCACGAGCGAATACAGATCTTCTTCCCTCCACTCCTCGGCGGCGCAGGCCGCAACGATCTGCTGTGCCAGGACGTCGAGCGGCGACTCGGGAATCATCAGCCGGTCGAGATCACCATGGCGAATGGCCCGCACCAGAGCGGCACACTCGACGAGTTCATCGCGAGTCATGGCGAAGATGCGGCCTTTCGGCACAGCGCCGCGCCAGTGGCCAGACCGGCCGACTCGCTGCAGTGCTACGGCGATTGCGCGCGTCGAACTGATCTGGCAGACCAGATCGACTGTGCCGATATCGATTCCGAGTTCCAGCGATGCGGTGGCAACCAGGACCTTGATCTCGCCGTTTTTCAGCTTCTTTTCTGCCGCCAGCCTGAGTTTCCGCGACAAGCTGCCATGGTGCGCAGCGACGGCATCGTCCCCGAGTTTCTCTGCGAGGTTGTGTGCGACACGTTCGGCAAGACGCCGCGTGTTGACGAAAACAAGTGTCGAACGGTGCTGTTGGACGAGTTCGGTGATGCGGTTGTAGATCTCGTCCCACATTTCGTTGCTGGCGACTGGGCCGAGCTGGCTGGCAGGGACTTCAATCGCCGTATCGAGCTGGCGTTTGTGACCAACATCGACGATTACGGGCTCGTTTCGCCCGGCACCGGTCAGAAAATGAGCAACTTCTTCGATAGGCTTCTGGGTCGCCGATAAACCGATCCGCACCGGTTTTGTGTTCGACAATGCCTCGAGACGTTCGAGCGAGAGCGTGAGATGAGCGCCGCGCTTATCGTCGGCAACGGCGTGAATTTCGTCCACGATCACCGTCTCTACATCGCGCAGGATGGCCCGGCTTTTTTCTGCGGTAAGAAGGATGTAGAGCGACTCCGGTGTTGTGACCAGGATGTGCGGCGGCCGCCTCAGCATTTCGCGGCGCTCGTGCATGAGCGTATCGCCGGTACGAACGGCGGTCCGGATGGCCGGCATCAGCAAGCCGCGCTCACCCGCCATTTGAAGAATCTCGCTTAGCGGGCCTTCCAGGTTCTTCTGGATATCGTTGCCCAGAGCCTTGAGGGGCGAAACGTAGAGCACTTCCGTTCGGTCCTGCAGATCACCGGCCAGTGCTTTGCGGACCAGGCGATCGATGCATGCCAGGAATGCGGCAAGCGTCTTGCCCGAACCGGTTGGGGCGGAAATCAGTGTCGTGCGTCCCGCCAGGATGTGCGGCCAGCCTTGTTCCTGCGGCTCAGTGGGCGTCCCGAAGCGGCGAACAAACCAGTCTTGTACCAATGGGTGTGCCCATTCCAAGCTGCTCGGAACAGTAAGAGGCAGGGACGACATTCTGACTATTGTACTGGGAGTGTGCGACCTTTCGCAAAATATTCGCCTGTGACTCTTGGGGTAGAGGAACCTCATCGCTAGAAGGTCAGGCTAATTTAAAATCCGCTCATGTCGAGAGACCGAGCCCAGAAGATCAAACTGCTGCTTTTCGACGTGGACGGGGTTCTAACCGACGGGAAGATTTGGATTTTTCCTGCCCCGGCGAACGCGCAGCAATTTGCCCAGGAGCATCGCGACAAGAAGGCCGACCAAGGCGGGTTCGCGCTTGCCCCGGGAGCTTATGTCGAAGCCAAGGGATTCAATGCGCACGACGGCACTGCAATCTCGCTGGCGCGCTTAGGCGGCATGAAACTCGGACTGATCACAAAAAGAATTTCCGAGACGGTCGCATTGCGGGCGCGCGACCTGAAACTCGATCACGTTTACCAGGGCATCCAGGACAAGCTCACTGTATTTGAAGAGATCCTCGCGAAAGAGCATCTTTCCGCCGAACAGGCCGCGTACGTGGGAGACGACATTATCGATCTTCCGGTGCTGCGGAATTGCGGCTTAGCCGTGGCGGTCGCCAATGCTCGTGAAGAGGTAAAGGACGAAGCGCACTACATCACCGATCACGCTGGCGGAGACGGGGCATTGCGTGATGCGGTGGAGTACATCCTGAAGGCGCAGGGAACCTGGGAGCGAATCGTCGAGGAGTACATCTCGCAGCGCAGTCCGGTGAAACCAAGCAACTAGCGCTACAACTGCGGACCGGCCTAAAAGCAAAACCCACCGGTTGCCTTGCTTGGGGCGTGCTCGGGTCGGCAACCGGTGGGATCGTTTCTCCTTACTCACCCTGTTGTTTTCAGGAGTATTTGTGGTAATCCTAACCCAACCGTCGATGGAAAGTCGTGGTTTTTACAAAAATTTACCCTGTTCCTATAAATTCAACACAGGCAGAGAATTAGCCGTCACTACTCGGGAATAGCCGGGGGTTTGGCGGCCATCAACTCCGTAAATCGAGGATCTTTGCGTAAATCCGCGAAGTCCGAATCTTTGTACACGGTCCCGATATCCTTGTAGCCCTCCTCCATGGCGCGGCGCAAATACTGGAGCGCGCGTTCGGCGAGTCCTTGTTTGGCGTAAAGGCGTGCGATCACAAAATCATATTTCGCGCGATCTTCCGGAGAGGGCAGTTGGGCAGAGACTCCGGTCCGCGATGTGCGCTCTAGCACATCGGGATCCAGCTGGACTGCCTTCGCATAAGCGAGCACGGCCTTCTCAAAATCTCTCTTCGCGAAATAGGCGGCACCGAGATTGTTGAAGTACGAGGCCGCATCTTCACGAAGCTCAATAGCCTTGGTGTAGAGCTTGATGGCCTTGCCGTACTTCTTCTCATAGTAGTAAGTCACCGCCAGATTGTTGTAGCCGTCGGCAAATTTCTTGTCGAGCTTGGTCGATCGCTCGAAGTTCTTCTTGGCATCCTTCAGGTGATGCGTTTGCAGATTCACGATGCCCATCTTGTTGAACAGCGACGGGCTGTCGGGATTTTTAACCAGCGCAGCCCTGAAGTAATCCATCGCATCGAGGAAATTTTTCTCGCCGCGCAATTCATCGCCGCGTTTCTCGAGTTGGTCGGCCGGAGCATTTGGGTCCGGCGGGTCAATGCCTCGTACTGGCGGAGCAACTTGCACGCGTTCGATGGGGGGAGCTTGTGAGAGCGCGGCACCGGGTACACAGAGAACAAGGAGTGGAAGAACGAGGAAGGAAACTCGACGACGCATGACTGCACCTCCTGAGCACAGCCGAGCGGATGCCCTTCGATTACCCCTGCCGTCTAGTGCGGATTGCTTTGATCTTGATTGCCGTTGTTGCTCGGCTGTTTAGACGGTGTCGAGGACGATTTGTCGTCTTTAAAGATACCCGCAATTTTGCCGAAAAATCCCTTTTTCTTTTGCTGATCGGGTTGATTTTGGGCTGTCTGCCCATTCTGCGTCTGCTGCGCTCCCGCGGGAGGTGGTGGCAGTACGTTGGTATTGCCCGACCCGAAAATCCGGGAGAAGAACCCCTTGATACCGGTAGCCTGGTCGCAGGTATCGCGAGGCTCGGTTCCGGCAATGAAGGCAGCCGTGTAAGTCTCAGGGCACGAGGGAGTTGCCAGCCGGTTCGTGGCTTTATCCAGTTGCACATCGACGACGCCGGACGGCTGAGAGAACGGCTTGACGTCAGAGAATTCTGGCAGAGTTACGGCCTTTTTCATGAAATCGGCCCAAATCGGGGCGGCTGTCTGCGCTCCGCTCAGCCGGATATCGCTGTAATCATCGAACCCAACCCAGACAATACATAACAAGTTGCTGGTGTATCCCGCGAACCAGCCGTCGTGAGAAGTCCCAGTTTTTCCGGCCGCCGGAGAGGTGAACCCGCGCGCGCGCACTGGGTACGCAGTACCAAAATTCAGGACTCCTTCCATCATGTTCGTCATGATGTAGGCGATCCGAGGATCGAGAACGGACTTCTGGTCGCTATGAAAATCCTCAACCACGTCGCCGTTTGATTTGCGGAGCGAATTCAAAAGCATGGGCGAGAGCCGCACTCCGCCATTGGCGAACACCGTGTAAGCCGCCGCCATATCGATCGGGGTGGCATCGTAGGCTCCGAGCGCCGCGGCGGGCGTGGCTTTCACAGACGCAATGCCCGCGGATTTGGCCAGATCAGCAACCTTGTCATAGCCGACTTCCTCGGCCAGTTTCACGGTCGCATTATTAAGCGATAAAGCGAGCGCGTAACGAGCGGTGACTTGTCCGTGATACTCCTCGCGGTAGTTGCGCGGTTCGTAGATCTGATCGCCGTAGGTGAATGTGCTCGGCGAATCGTCGACCATCGATGTCGGTGTGAAAACCGCGGCTTGTCCATCTGGACCGGTGACGGGGTTCAGCGCGGTGTTCATCGCGGCCGCATAAACAAAAGGTTTGAATATTGAACCGGTCGGGCGGCGCGCGATCGCGTGGTCAAGCTGGCTGAATCCGTAGTTTCTACCGCCCACGAGAGCCAGTACCGCTCCGGTGTGCGGATCGAGTGCCACCAACGCGACTTGGGCTTCGGGTCCAGCCTTTACCTGGGTTTCGTACTTACCCTTGCCGATCTTCACCTTCTTGGTCCGCATCTTCTTGACTTGATCGTCGACCAGCTTGATTCCGCTATCAACCGCTTGCGCCGCGGCCTTTTGCAGGTCGGGATCAATCGTCGTGTAGATGCGGTAGGACTGTTCGTTCAACTCGCGTTCGCTGTACTTGCTGATGAGCTGATCGCGGACCAGATCTACGAAGTACGGTGCATCGCTTGCTTCGACATTCGGCGGAGCAAGCTTCAGCGGAGTGGCTTTTGCCTTGTCGGCGTCGTCACGCGTAATCGAGTGCGTGTCCACCATTGCGTCCAGCACAAGGTTTCGACGTTCCAAGGCACGTTCGGGATGGCGGTACGGAGACAAGTAGCTCGGCGCCTGAATCAATCCGGCCAGCAGCGCCGCCTCGGGAAGACTGATGTCTTTTAAATCTTTATTGAAATAGGCGCGTGCGGCTTCGCCGAAACCGCTGATCGTGAACGAACCGCGCTGGCCGAGATCAACTCGATTCCCATAGAACTCGAAAATCTGTTGCTTGCTGAACTTGCGTTCGAGTTCGATGGCGATCAACATTTCGATCGCTTTGCGCTTGACCGTCTTCTCCGGACTGAGGAAGAAGGCTCGCGACAGCTGCATCGTAATGGTCGATCCGCCCTGCTCATGCTTCTGGCGGGTAAAGTCGATCCAGGCAGCCTCGACTAATCGGGCGTAATTGACGCCGCTGTGTTGGAAGAAGCGGCGGTCTTCGATCGACGTGACTGCGTCGACCATCATCTTGGGAATGTCCTGGTACTTGATCACCTGGCGCTTGGCACGATCCGCGTTGAACAAGGATGTGACCAGCACGGGCTCCAGTTCGTAGGCTTCGAGTTCACCGGACTTGTCAGTAATGCTGTCTACCTTGCCATCGGCGAACTTGATCTCCGCAGGATCGGGGCTGTGATAGGACTCCGCTCCCGGACTGATTTGAATGCCGCCTTTCACAAGATGGTACGAGCCTAACGGAGATTCGCCGTCGTGGTCGGTATAGCCCGCCCGGCGCAGGGTAGATGCAATCTCCTTGGCGTCGCCCTTTTGTCCCAGCCGGACAGTCTGGGGATCGGCATAAATGCGAGCGGAACTGCTGAAGACAGGTCCTTTAAATCGAGCTTCGATGATCCGGTCGTATTTCACATAGAAATACGAGAAGAAGCCAATCAGCAGCAGGGAAATGGTTACGAACACGAGGAGGGCAAACCGGAGAAGAGGATCCCGCGGTAGCAGCCCACCACCTTGCGTTTTCGGAATCTTGAGTTTTATGGCCACAGTGATGGCGGAGTACCAGTCATTTCGACGAGGGCGCGAAGCTTTGAGTTATCCGCAACAGCGAAAGTTCTCGGAAGAGTCGACTCGGCCAGTCCTCTCCCGAACATCGCCTGTTCCATTTTAAATCAGGGTTGGCCGCTACGCCGGTGCTTAGTAGATGCCCTTGTTTTTGGTGCCGGCCTCGAGCGGTAAATCAAAGGGGTAACCGGGCAGCGCCACATGAACCGTGTAGTTGGCCTGGATCACGAGGTTGCCGGCGCCCATGCTGCCGGTGCGCTTGACATCGATTTGCTGAGGCGAAATGGGAATTTCCAGATCGCTGGCACGTTTGTAGATGATCTGACGGATTTCGTCTTCGCTCTTGCTGGTATACGTCAGTGTCATGGCCTCGTTCTTGATGTCATCTTCGAACTGATAATTGGCGAAGTAAGGGGGAATGACGTAGATTCCGATCACGATTACGGTCGTGACCAGCGCCACCGCGATAACTGCTTTGATTGTGCCCATAGCTGATATGCATCGGCCGGACCCGAACTGCCCCAAAGTTCGATGCTACGGCCGCAATACTTTCTCAAAATACTCAGTTATTGCGCCGATGCTAGCATCGTGCATATCGCGTGTCGAGCGACGAACGACCTCGACAGTGCCTTCGGTAACCTTCTTGCCCACATTTACCCGGAAGGGTATGCCCACCAGGTCAGCGTCTTTGAACTTCACCCCTGGCCTTTCGTCCCTGTCATCTAGTAACACGTCGAGTCCGGCGGCGGACAGGTTGTGGGCGATTTCCTCCGCAGTGGTACGCACCTTGTCATCCCGGACGTTGGCGGGAGTAACCACAACCTCGAAAGGAGCGATCTGCGGAGGGAGCCAAAAACCGTTATCGTCATTGCTCTGTTCGATCGCTGCCGTGAGGATGCGTTCTATCCCGATGCCATAACAACCCATAATCGGCATGACTTCTTTGCCGTTGCGGTCGAGCACACGCGCGCCCATCGACTCGGAATACTTATAACCGAGCTTGAAGATGTGTCCGATCTCGACGGCGGGATCGATGCGCAGGGCGCCGCCACAGTTAGGACACTCATCGCCGGCCTGAACGCTGCGCAAGTCGGCGTAGGCGGTGGGCTGAAAGTCCTTGCCGGGTGTCAAATTCTTGAGGTGATAATCCTCTTTGTTCGCCCCCGCGATCATGTTCTTCCGGCCTTCGATTGCCTTATCCACGAGCAGGACCGTGCCCGTACCGAACGTGCCGTTGTCGGTCGTCGCGATATTTTGCAGGCCGATAGGCCCCAGAAAGCCCGCAGGCGAGTTGAATACCTGCTGAATTTCTTCCGGCTGCATCGGGCGGAAATCCTTGCCCAAGATTGCGTTCAGCTTGGCCTCATTGAGTTGATGGTCGCCACGCATGAAGGCAACAACAGGCCGCGATGTGGTCTTGCCTGTCTTCGCATCTTTTTCATCGACCATGTAGGCGAGCGTCTTCATCTTGTTCTTGGGAGAGACACCCAAGAACCGCGCGACCTCTTCGATCGTCTTCATACCGGGTGTGTGAACGGGCAGAGGCTGGCCGTCGCCTTCGGAAGCCAGATCGTCGACCGGACTGAGCCTCGAGGTAGCTTTTTCCAAGTTGGCGGCGTAATCGCATTTCTCGCAGCTCACCACCAGATCTTCGCCCGCATTCGATCGCACCATGAATTCATGGGACTGCGAACCACCCATCGAGCCGGAGTGAGCCTCGACCACGAGGTACTTCAATCCACAGCGGTCAAAAATGCGGCAGTATGCGTCGTAGTGCTTCTTGTACGAGACATCCAGGCCGGAAGCATCGATGTCAAAGGAGTACGAGTCCTTCATGATGAACTGCCGCACGCGTAGCAGACCGGCGCGAGGCCGGGCTTCGTCGCGGAACTTGGTTTGAATCTGGTACCAGATCTGCGGCAATTGCTTATAGCTGCGGAGCTCTTTGCGGGCTATCTCGGTCATGACTTCTTCTTCCGTCATGCCGAGGCAAAGATCGGCGCCTTTGCGGTCCTTGAGGCGGAACATGTTGTCGCCCATGACCGCATAACGTCCGCTTGATTCCCACAGTTCACGAGGGTGGAGCGCGGGCAAATAGAACTCCTGCCCGACCTTGTCCATTTCCTGCCGCACGATCGCGATGACCTTGTTAAACGACCGCTGTCCCATGAACAAGTAGGAGTAAATCCCGGCCGCAAGTTGGCGGATGTAGCCTGCCCGCACGAGGAACTTGTGGCTGGCGACCTCCGCATCGGCGGGAGCTTCGCGCAGTGTAGGTATGAAAAGTTCAGACCAGCGATACATGTGTTTAGTTGTGGATGAAGTAATTAATTATTCTAGCAGCCCGGATCACGGGCTTAGGGTCTCGGTGCCAGGCTCCCGGAAGATGCAGCGTCAGCCGGTCGCCCGTTGGAAACTCACTTACGAGCGAGCCAACTGCTGGAGGATCTCTTTTCCTAGTTTCTGAGCCTCACCGAAAAACTTCTGGTATTCGAGAAAAACGCGATTCAATTCGAGCGACTGATCCGGTGACAGCCGTTTGCGCAGCATCATGTCACGTACGTGAACGGGATTTGGCAAGAGAGCTTCTTCGGTCAGTTCTTCGAGAGCGGTCTGTGCGTCATAGTGATACATGGGGAATTTGTAATCTGTTGATTTTGAGATGAAGTAATTTTAGGCCGGACGGTCCAAAATTACGAATGAGAGATAACAAAGTTCCCGGATGGGATCAGACCATCTCGGTTCCCCACAGATCGTGCAGGTGAACGATCCCTCTGAGTGTCATGTCGTCATCCACGACAACCAGCGAGGTAATTTTCTTTTCTTCCATAATGGCCAGGGCAGTTGCCGCGAATTTGTCAGGATTAATGGTTTTGGGCGTTCTGGTCATACATTCGGCGGCGGTCAGGTCGAGTACCTCTTTCCCGCGCCGCTCGAGCAGTCGCCGCAAATCGCCATCACTGATTACCCCGATGAGTTTGTCGCGTTCAACTACCGTGGTTACGCCCAACTTCTTGCGCGACATTTCGTAGATGACGTCGGGCATTTTCGTTTGCGGAGAAACCTGGGGGACGGCGTCTCCGGTGTGCATAAGCGCTTCGACCTTTGCCAGGCGCTTGCCCAGCTTCCCTCCGGGATGGAGGTCGGCGAAATCTTCTTCTTTAAAGCCGCGTTTTTCCGAGATGGCTACCGCCAGGGCATCGCCCAGAGCAAGCATCGCCGTGGTGGACGCGGTGGGAGCGAGCCCCAGCGAACACGCTTCTTTGTCGACGGAACAATCCAGCGCGACGTCAGCCGCAGATGCGAGCGTGGAGAGCTTTTCGCCGTTGCATACTCGATCGCAGGTAATGCTGATCAGTGGAACTTGCAAGCGCTTCATCGTTGCGAGCAGCCGCAGTATTTCCTCCGTCTCGCCGCTCGAGGAGAGCGCAATCACCAGGTCACCCGACACAATCATGCCGAGATCGCCATGGACCGCTTCGGCGGGGTGAAGAAACAACGCCGGCGTACCGGTTGAACTCAATGTGGCGGCAATCTTCCGCCCGATGAGCCCGCTTTTCCCCATGCCGGTCACAACCACGCGGCCATGGCAGCAGTGCAGCATGTCGACGGAACGACTGAACGCTTCGGCCATGGGACCAGCGATTCGATCGGCAAGCGACCGTAGCGCCTCGGCCTCGATGCGAACGACATTTTCGCCGACACTCTTCATGGGAATGGAGGATGTTAGCAAAACCGCCAAGCTAAAGACCATTCAACCGCAGTCTGACGGTTGGAGCGTGAGTGCTCGCAGCCAATTGACTTGCACAACGGTGAACCTTCAGGCGCTGCGTGGCGAACATTCCGGCATTCACATCAGAAGTGATCATCCACCACTACTTTGGTCGCGTCTTCCAGTCCTTTGCGCTGGATCATCTTGTCCCACGGGCCGCCCTGCCAATTGTCCTTCTTCCGATCTTTGGGCATCCAGGTGGGCAGTTCGACGCGCAGGTTTCGAGCGATTCCTTCCACATAAGGTTCGTACAGGGAACGCAGTTTCGCCAGTTTCTGGTCCGCTACGTCCGTCTTCCGCAACTTCAGGCCGTTTTCTGCAAGCCGCTGCCGCAAATTCTGAAGATCTTCCGCGCTGAGGCGGTTGTCATCGTTCGGGTTATAGGCAGCATTCACAACTTGCGCGAGGTCGACGGCGGCGTGCCGCGCCATGGCAAACGTGAGCCTTGCCTGCTCAGGGCGAACCGTCTCGATTCCGGCAATCACGAGCGAAGTTACATCCAGCATGACCGTCAGCGCGCCCAACCACGACTGGTTTCCATGCTGCGACCGAAAGAAGACCAGCGCGGGATAGGAGAGATGGCTCTCCAGAACCTCCGCCGCCCAGCGCTCCCAATCACGAAAGACCTGGTCCAATACGCCCTGATCGGGACAGCAACCCAAGCGATTTAAAAGTTCCATCGCGGTGGGTGGCGATCCGGCCCGGGAATCGAGGAGCGAGATCTCTACCTCTCTTTTCGAAAATGATTGATAAATGATCGGCAGGTACCCGATCACGATCGCGAGGAAGGCGAAGCCCATCCCGGCTTCCACCACGGCCATTCCGCGCGCAACACCCGTGGTAGGAACGATATCGCCATAGCCGAGGGTGAAGAATGTCTCGCCGCTGTGGTAGAGCAGGATGCGAAACGTGATCGGTTCCGCCCCAAGCTTAAAGTGATGACCCAGGCCCCACTGCAATGTGGCGAATCCGAAAATCAGTCCCGCCGCCCAAACCCCCAGCAATGCAAGCAGCGAAAGTGGTCCAAAGTAGCTGAGGAACTGCTCTCTGCGCCGCGGGTTTCGAATCCATGCAGCCGATTTGGCCCACGGGACCCAGGTGTTTCTGTAGAAGACAGAGGTGAGGCGAAACGCACGCTGTACGCGCCGCGGTAAGACGATGGTCTCAAAAGCATCCAGCAGGACGCTGATGATGATCAGAACTCCGACAATGAGCGCAGGAAGACGCACGGTGGCTTGTGCCGATTCGATGAGCAATGGATGGTATCAGATGCAGGAAGCCAGATTACGGAGTGGAGTGCACGGTCGATAGCGCACGTTGCACTGCCAACAGTTCCTTGAGAACGCCGCGCAGTTTTGTTGATTCAAGGGCATTGGGTCCGTCCGACTTGGCCTCTTTTGGATTGTCATGAACTTCCATGAACACTCCGTCGACCCCCGCCGCCACAGCGGCGCGCGCCAGCACAGGGATGAACTCCGGTTGACCGCCGCTCACCGCATTCCCGTTCTCGTCGCCGTGTGATGCGGAAGGCAACTGCACGGAATGAGTCGCGTCGAACACTACCGGCGCGAAGTCCCGCATGATCGCTAACGACCTCATGTCCACAACCAGATTGTTGTAACCGAAGCTCGAACCTCTCTCCGTGACGAATACGCGCTTGTTTCCCGATTCGCGGCATTTCTGCACGGCGTGCTTCATATCCCATGGCGAGACGAACTGGCCTTTCTTGATGTTTACTACTCGCCCGCTCTTTGCCACAGCTACGATGAGGTCGGTTTGCCGGCAGAGAAAGGCGGGAATCTGCAGCACATCGGCAACCTCGGCGACCTTGGGAACGTCGGCCCCCTGATGGACGTCAGTCAATATCGGGACGCTGACTTCGTCTTTCACCCGCCGTAGAACCCGCAGACCGGCGTCCAGCCCTGGCCCGCGGAAGCTCGACAACGAAGTGCGGTTCGCTTTGTCGTACGAGGCTTTGAAGATGAACGGGAAACCCAGCGATCGGGTCACGCCCTTGATGATCTCCGCCATGCGGATGGCGTGGTCTGCGCTCTCAATGACGCAGGGCCCGGCAATTAAGAATAGATTGCCACCGCCGATAATTGCGTTGCCGACCTGGAAGCCTTCGCCCATCTGGTGTGAATTCCAGACTGATCCTATCCGATTCCACCGGTTGACGTCTTCTGGACTCTCGAGATGGTTTTCACATCGGTCAGAGTGACCGCTGTCCCCAGCCGCAGAGAATTAGGGATTTCAGCTACCTGGTCTGTGCGACGAATCAGTTCCTGAATCTCCTGTTCGGTAGCGTCTGCCTCGACTACGGTCGAGAACTGAACGTTCTGGGCGCGAACGGGATCTCCACCCCACTGCGCCATGACGCGTACCTCGACACTATGTACTTTGATTCCGCGACGATCGGCCTCGCGATACACGTCATTGCTGTAACAGCCGCCGATAGCGAGGAGCAGGAGCTCGCTCCCATTGAATCCGAGCCCGAGTCCTCCAGCCTCTTTGGCGCGGTCAATCGTAATGGTGCGTGATCCCGCCGAACCAATCGCAAGCGACGAATCTGATAACGACCGGATTTCAATCGCGGTTTGTGGCATACCAATCTCCCTGACAAAGGTCGCCCGCAATTCTAATCTGCGGCAACCCCGCGTTCGCCTGGTTACTCCGTGTCACTTTTCGGTCCAAGTAAGCCTTCCACCATTGATGTGCGACAGCCTACAATTTCGACAGAAGCAACCCTGAAGCGGTTAGGGTCAATCCTACTTGGGATAACCCCGTCATACGTCGTCACAGAAGAAGGCACTAAGGTTGAGGTATGTTGGGAAGCATCGCGGAGGGAGGATCATGTTCCGGTTGAAACATGTCCGAGTGATTCCTATAGCACTAGCCATGTTGCTGGCGTTGACAGCGCCTCGCGCTGGCTGGGCAGCACTGGGCGGCGACGTCACAACCGTCCAGGATGACGCCGTACGCATGAAAGGTTCGCTCCGGTCTACGGTCAGCCCCTCTTACACGGTGCACGAAATCTCCGCTTCCGGCGGAACCATGGTGCGGGAGTACATTTCCCCGCAGGGGAAAGTCTTTGGCGTGAGCTGGCGGGGGCCGGTCCTGCCGGATTTCCAGCAACTGCTCAGCACTTACTACAGCGACTTCCAACAGGAGGTCCGCTCGCGTGACAGACGTATTCGCGGGCCTGTTGTCGTTCAAAAGCCGAACGTGGTGATCCAGTCGGCCGGACACATGCGCAACTTCATGGGGCGGGCTTACCTTCCGGGCAGCCTTCCAGCGGGTGTAACGCCAGGGGAGATTCAGTGATCAAGCATACAGGCGTGCATTGGGTTCTCTCATTCGCAACCATCGTGATCCTCGCTCTTGCCATGGGCTGCGGTGGATCCAGCAGCAGTAACAACGGCGGAGGCGGCGGCGGAGGTGGTGGCGCGACCGGAAATAACGTGGCAACGCTCCTCGTGGATGGCGGTCCCCAGAGTCTCATCGCGCAGGGACTCGTGTATGCGAATGGAGTGTTCACCAGCGTGACCGTGTGCGTACCCGGCACGACAAGTTGTCAGACAATCGACCACGTATTGGTCGATACCGGTTCCTACGGGCTGCGTTTACTTGCGACTGCAAACGATCCAACAGGGCTCTCGCTGCAATTGCCGGCGGAGAACGACGCCAACGGTCACCCGCTCGCGGAGTGTACCCAGTTCGCCGACCAGTCTTACTTATGGGGGCCGGTCAAAACGGCGGACGTGAAAATGGGTGGGACCAGCGGCGCGGCTGAGGTCGCCAGCAATATACCCGTCAACGTGGTAGGCGACTCGGCGTTCTCTACGGTTCCGAGCGCGTGTTCGAGCAATGGTTCCGGCAGCAATGCGAACTCACTGAACGGCCTGGGAGCGAACGGAATCATAGGCGTCGGCGTTTTCCCGCAGGACTGCGGAGGATTTTGCACGGCGCAGGGAGGGAATCCGACTCCCCCGACACCCTTCTATTACACGTGTCCGTCATCCGGATGCACTCCGAGTTTCGCCTCTTTGAGCCAGCAGGTCATAAATCCCGTTGTGGCATTTCCCGCGGACAACAACGGCGTCATTATCGAATTGCCTGCTTTGTCGTCGCCTACTGGCTCAGCGAACGTGAATGGGTCTCTTGTCTTCGGAATTGGAACGCAATCCAACAATGCTCTGCCGGCAAACGCGCATATCTTTGCCGTAGACGGTTTCGGGGATTTCCGGACCAACTATAAGAACGTGAATTACGGTCCACGCTCCATCACCAGTAACACGGACAGCTACATCGACAGCGGTTCAAACGGAATTTTCTTTCCCGATAGCATTACTGCGTGCGGCAGCGGAGCGACAGGCTTTTACTGTCCGAGTTCAACGCTTAGCCTGACAGCGACGCAGTTCGGTGGGTCGGCCAGCCTCAGCCCATCGAACATGGTGAACTTTAGTATCGCGAATGCACAGACACTTTTTTCCGCGAATAATGGAAGCAACGTCGCGTTCGATAACCTTGGCGGGGGGAACACCGGAGTCTTCGATTGGGGACTTCCGTTCTTCTTCGGCCGGAATGTCTATAGCGCAATTTTCGGGCAGACCACTCCGGCCGCCACTCCCACGCCCTACTGGGCGTACTAGAGGCGTGGCAAGCAGCTTAGACGCTGATCTTCGGGTCGGTCACAAGCCTGTAGTTGCGCACCACGGGCGCGAATAGAACCACCAGGCCAACCAGCACAACGGTTGCTACGCCGCCGCTTGCGATCGAGATGATTGTCCCGAATGCGGCGGGTTGAAACAGGGAAGCCACAAAGCCCGCCTCCATTTCACCGAGTTGCGGACCACCGATGAAGAAGATCATGTTGAAGGCGGTGATGCGTCCGCGCAATTCGTCGGGAGTGAGAATCTGACGAAGGGTTGAACGAATCACGGTGGAGACCAGGTCGGCCGCGCCGCTGCACGCCAGTGCCGCCAATGTCAGATAGAAGTTGTGAGAAATCCCATAAACGATCGTTGCTCCGCCATAAGCCGCAATCGACCAGAGCAGCAGCGGACCTTGCTTGCGCGGCAACGAACGAGTGGCGGTGATGATGGATGCGAGAAGTGCGCCAAGGCCCGTTGCTGCGCGTAGCCAGCCATAACCTTGCGCTCCGACGTGCAGTATCTGGTCGGCAACGATCGGTAAAAGCGAGATCGCACCGGAAAACAGCGTGGCGAAGAAGTCGAGGGTCATCGTCCACACGATGATGCGCGTGCTGAACAGGAACAGCAGCCCGGCGCGCAAGGAGCCAACCCAGGTTTCTGGTTCTCCGGTCCTTGGCTCGGGTTTACCGGACGCGCGGAGCGCAATCAGAGCGCTCATCACCGCCAGGTATGAGCCGGCATTCGCAAAGTAAATCGGAGCGAGCACACGCGTGCTGTGCGCTGCCGATCCGCCAGATGCGCCGATGATCACGCCGGCAATGGAGGGTCCCGCAATCATGGCGATGTGCATGAACGTGATGTTCATGGTTAGCGCGCCGGGTAGGTCTTCCGCAGGAACCAATCTTGGAACGAGCGCCTGGCGGGCTGGTCCATCGAAAGCAGTGGTCGCCGCGGTGAGCGCAGTCAGCAGGTAGATCAGCCACACGGAGTCTCGTCCGAAGTAGGTGGCCAGCCCCAATACCATTGCGACCACGCCCATGAAGGTTTGTGTGCAGAACTGGATGCGCTTGCGGTCATGACGGTCAGCAACAACTCCGCCCCACATCGAGAAAAAAATAATTGGGAGCACGCGCACGAGGCCGACTGATCCGAGGGCGAGGGGGGAATGTGTCAGGACGTAGATATGCCAGTCGATCCCGACATTCTGCATCTGCGTGCCGATAATTGAGATCAGCGTCGCAGCGCCAAGCAGGCGAAAGTCTCGATGGCGGAGTGCGATGTACGCACGCCGCCCCGGTTCAGGCATGGAGTCTCCGGACAACAGGATAAATGCGATGAGCTGCCAATTGGGGTTGCTGGGCAGGTGCCCACGATGCTTTGCGGACAGAGAGAAAATTCCAGCGGGCCTGCCCCGCAGCCGTGGCGTTTTTACGGCAAACTCCCGATGCGATTCCAGCTAGACGGGCAATAGACTTTGGGAAACCGAGTTTAGGAGAAGAAGGGTGCCGAAGACTGCAAGTTCCACGCGAAAGAAGAACCGTTGCTGGCCGGGTTACGAACCGGTTCCGGGAAAGAAGGAACACAGCCAAGGGTCATGTCGGCCGAAGAGTAAAAGCAAACTATCAAGCGGAGAGAAGCGCGTGCGTGCGGCCCGTGATCGCCAACTGGACCGCTGGCAAGCGCAGCATCCAGGGTCTCCGCGAAAAGCTGCTCAGCACCTCCATGCTCCGAAAGGTGCGAGGAGGAAAGCCTCCAAATGAAATTACGCTCAAGAACCCGTAGCAGAGGAACATCGGCCCGGAGACAGACGAAAGATCCACGAGGTGGTTTGACCGCGGCAGGTCGCGAAGAATTTCGCCGGAAGGACGGAGCACACCTCAAAGCCGGTGTGAAGAAGC
>JBPYEW010000002.1:0-12513 GCA_051984555.1 Terriglobales bacterium
CGGTGAGCGCACTTTGTCACAAACACCGCATTCCGCTTTATTTCGACGCCTGCCGGTTCGCCGAGAATGCTTATTTCATAAAGCTTCGCGAGCAGGGATATGAGCACAAGACGCCGAAGGAAATCGCCCAAGAGATGTTTTCCTATGGCGATGGCTGCACCATGTCGGCGAAGAAAGACGGCATGGCCAACATCGGTGGCTTTCTGTGTACCAACAATGACCTGCTAGCCCAACAGGAGAAGGATCTGCTGATCCTCACAGAAGGTTATCCAACCTACGGGGGGTTGGCCGGGCGCGATCTCGAAGCGGTTGCTGTGGGCCTGACGGAAGTGCTGCACGAAGATTATTTGCAGTACCGCATCGCATCAACGGCCTATCTGGGAAACCACATCGCCGAACGTGGAGTTCCAATCGTCCAGCCACCGGGAGGACATGCCGTTTACCTCGATGCTCGCGTCTTCCTTCCGCACATTCCGCCGGAGCAGTTCCCCGGTGTCGCTCTTGCGGCCGAGCTTTACCTGCAAGGTGGCATACGCTCGGTCGAGATCGGCACGCTGATGTTCGGCGATGCCGCGAAGATGGATCTTGTCCGGTTGGCGATTCCGCGGCGTGTCTACACCCAGAGCCACATCGACTATGTAGTGGAAATCATTCTGGAAGTTTGGAATAAGCGAGAACAGATACGAGGGCTCACCCTCAGCTACGAAGCGCCATTCCTAAGGCATTTCACGGCGAAGCTGGAGCCGGTCAAGGTCAAAGCGTCGGTTTCTTCTCGGCAATAAGTTTTCGGATCTTCTCCACAAAGTCCGCCGCGGCCATGTCCTCGGTCTTTTCTTTACCGCGAGTGCGCACGTTGACTTTGCCGGCCTCCGCTTCTTTGTCTCCCACTACCAACAGAAATGGAACCTTCTGCAATGCGTGCTCGCGGATCTTGGCATTCATTTTTTCATTGCGAGCATCGACGTCGACCCGAACGCCAACAGCTTTCAACTGATCCGCCAGCTTGTTGGCGTACTCAGCATGACGTTCGCTGATAGGAATCATAACCGCCTGCACCGGCGACAACCACACGGGAAACGCGCCTGCGTAGTGTTCAATCAGAACGCCAAAAAAGCGTTCGACCGATCCGTACAGTGCGCGATGCACCATGACGGGCTGTTTCCGCGAGCCATCGTCTGCAACGTATTCCAAGCCGAAGCGGGCCGGTAGATTGAAGTCGAACTGTACCGTGGACAATTGCCACAGCCGTCCGATGGCATCGACCAATTTGATGTCGATCTTGGGGCCATAAAACGCCGCCTCGCCCGGAATGGTTTTGTATTCAATGCCCAGTTCCTTGAGAACTTTCTCCAGGGCCGCCGTCGCCGAGTTCCACTGTTCTTCTGAGCCTACAAAGCTCTGCCGCTGTGAGGGGTCCCAGGTGGAAAGCTCGGTGATGAACTTGTCGAACCCGTAGTCGCGCAGCACATCCCGCGCGAACTCGACGCAGTCGGCGATCTCCTTTTCGATCTGTTCCGGCGTGCAGAAAATGTGAGCGTCATCCTGGGTGAAGCCACGCACCCGCAGCAACCCATGCATTACGCCGGAGCGCTCGTAGCGGTATACAGTCCCCAGCTCGCCGAGCCTTACCGGCAGGTCGCGATAGGACTTCAACGAGTCCTTGTAAATCAGGATATGGCCAGGGCAGTTCATGGGCTTCAGGCGATACTCGGCATCGTCCAATTCCATCGTGTCGAACATGTTTTGCGCGTAGTAGCCTTCGTGCCCCGAGGTCTGCCAGAGCTGTTTGCGCATAACGTGCGGCGTATACACGAGCGAATAACCGCGCTTGATGTACTGCTCTCGCATCCAGTCTTCCATCTGTTTGCGAACGATCCCGCCCTTCGGGTGCCAGAAAATTAGCCCCGGTCCCGCCAATTCCTGGATGGAGAACAGATCGAGTTGTTTGCCGAGCACTCGATGATCGCGCTTCTTGGCCTCTTCAATCTGGTGCAGGTGGGCGTCAAGATCTTTCTTGGAAAAGAAGGACGTGCCGTAAATGCGCTGCAGTTGCGGGTTCTTCTCGTCTCCCAGCCAGTAGGCGCCGGCAATGTTGGTCAGCTTGAACGCCTTGATCTTCCCGGTAGACGGGATGTGAGGACCGCGACAGAAATCGAGGAACTTGCCGGTCTTGTAAATCGAAATCTTTTCATCGGCCCGGGTGAATTGCTCGATGAAATGACACTTCATGAAATCGCCTTCGCCCTTGAAACGTTCGAGTCCTTCCTGTCGAGGCAGAAACTCGCGCGCGTAAGGCAGGTTCTGCTGCACGAGTTCCTGCATCTTCTTCTCGATTTTGTCCAGGTCTTCGGGAGTGAACGGGGTGGGCCGGTAAAAATCATAGAAGAAACCCGATTCCGTGGCAGGACCGTGCCCGAGTTTCGTTTCCGGAAACAGCTCCAATACTGCTGCCGCCAATAAGTGAGCGGACGAGTGACGATAAACTTCCAGCGCCTCGGGATCTCTGTCGGTCAAAATCCGGAGATCCGTGTCCCGTTCCAAAGGCCGTGCGAGGTCGATTAGATCTCCATTAGTCTTAGCCACGATTGCCGCGTCAGCCAGCCGCGGAGAAATCGATCTTGCGATATCGAGGGCCGTCGAGCCATTCGGCACTTCTTTGGTAGACCCATCCGGGAGCTTGACTTTGATGGTGGCGGTTTGTGGAGATGCTTGCACGGTATCCGACATAAGGACCTTTATTGAGTGTAAAAGTCGATTCTAAACCACAGTCGACACAGCATGACAGGCGAGGGCGGTCGTCTCGGTGTTCCTCGACGCCTTCGCTAGTTAAAGCCTCTGAGCGGCCTCGCTGCCGTAGTAGAGATTCTCGAGTTGGGCTTGCACACGGCCTGCGAGCGCATCCATATCATGCGTTGTCAGGCCGGTTGTCGAGATCGGTTCGCCGACCCGCATTTCCAGTGGCCGGCACTTGATGTGGTAGGTGTCCATCGGAAGCAGTTCATACATGCCGATAAGGGCGACCGGCACGATATCTACTTGTGCCTTGATCGCAAGGAAGAATGCACCCGGGAGAAACGGTTTGATTTGCCCGTCCCTGGTTCGTCCACCTTCGGGGAAGACCACCAACGGCATGCCGTCATGCAAGCTTTTTAGCGCAGCCCGCACACTGCGTACCGCTGCTCCCTTGTTCTGCTGATCAATGCAGACCTGCCCCGAGCGCTTCAGATGCCAGCCGATGATGGGGTACTTGAGCAGCTCCTTTTTAAACATAATCCGGAACTGGAAGGGCAAGTAGTAGTAGAGGACGGGAATGTCCAGCGCGGAGGCGTGATTTACCGCGTAAACGTGCGGCTTGGATTTATCGATTTTGTCCAACCCCGTGACTCGCACGGGCGAGAAGATTGTCTTCATGATCAACATCGACCAGAAGCTCGCAAGATCATGTTGAATTCGCCCACTGTTGCTAAACAATGAGGTTGGCAGGGAAATCAGACCCATTACAACGGTGTACAGCCAGATCAGCGGATCAAACCAGAAATACGACCGCAGCCGGCTCAGCCACCCGTACGATGGCGGCCGATCAGATCTATCCCAACGTGCGATGGTTTTCGCAGAAATCGGGGTTGATGCGCGTTCCGCCGATTCCGCGATTTCCATTGTCGATTTGTCCGCTTCCGACGACATCGATCAATTAGATGCGGATGTTCAAATACCGCATCGCTTCTCCTACTACATAGATTGACCCGGTGATTACGATAAGGCCGTCTCTGCCAACGAGCTCTTTGGCCCGTGAAATTGCTTCTGCCACACTGGCCTGTTCCAGAATCTCTGTTGATGTGCGCGCAGCCGCCTGGCGTATCTCTTCTGTAGGGGCCGACCGCGGGTTATCCGCTTTTGTCGCAACCACCCGTTCCGCGATAGGGAACAGAATCTCCGTCATTTCCCTGATCGCCTTGTCCTGCATCGCTCCAAAGACAATTGTGAACGGTCGCTCGTCGTAACACGCCGACAATGCGGAACGCAGTGCCCAGGCTCCTGCTGGGTTGTGAGCGACGTCCAGCACGATTTCTGGCGAATCTTCCGTCGCGGCCATCACTTGGAACCTTCCAGGCCACTGGGTTTCGCGTATTCCCCGTTCGATCGCCTCTGCGGTGACGGGAAACCCTTGTTTGGCTAACTCTTCGGCAGACGCGATCGCCAGCGCGATGTTTCGTAACTGATGCCGCCCAACCAGCGGTGTCTCGACCAGAATCTGCTGTCCCATAATCTGTAATGGATAACGAGAGATGATTCTGGTTTTCTGCAATGCCCCGGTCCCGTGAGCGGGACTCTCCGTACTAGGTGCGAGATACTGACTACTGTTCGGCGAGACTGGTGGCACATACGGCACAGCGCTGACCGCCGTAGCTCCGCAATCGAGAATTGCATTTCCGATTACATCGTTTGCCTCCGGCGATTGTGACAGGGTTACGACTATTCCCTTTGGCCGAACAATCCCCGCCTTTTCTCTGGCGATCTCGGTGACTGTATTTCCGAGGAATTTCTGATGATCAAGCGAGATATCTGTGATCACACTGATTCGCGGCTCGACGACGTTGGTCGCATCCAGTCGGCCGCCCATACCGACTTCGAGAACGGCAAGGTCGACCTTTTCGCGCGCGAAGTACTCGAACGCCATCGCGGTCAGCATCTCGAAGAAGCTCGGATGCCAGGGCAACTCGCCTTCGACAACCAGTCGCTCGGCCGTGCGATCCACCATGTCGTGAAGCAAAGCAAACTCGCCGTCGCCGATTGCTTTGCCATCGATGCGAATGCGTTCGTTAATCGCGATTAAGTGAGGCGACGTATAAAGCCCGGTACGCAACCCGGACGCTCGAAGGATTGAGGCCAGCGTCGCAGCGGTCGACCCCTTCCCATTCGTGCCCGCGATGAGAACAGCCGGAAAGCGCTTTTCTGGATGATCCAGCGCTTCCAGCAACACGCGCATGTGCGCCAAATCGAACTTGTTCGATGGCGTGTGCGCCAGTTCATGGCCTAGCGCGTACATGCGTTCCACGGCGGATTGGTAGGACATGGTGGTCGTGAAAAGCTGGAGCCCGGCTAAATATTAGGTTATCAGCTTACCGACCGCGTTTCGACGTCGGCGCATCGAACTAAGTGTTGCTCGCACTGAAATGGGAAGGACGGAGCCCGTCCGGCAATCTGCTCTGATCTAGAAAAAACTGGTGAAGAAGATATTCATTAAGATCGTCGTATTTTGCCTGGCCCTGTTTGTCGGTTGGGCCGTCTTGGGCGAATCTATACCCGAAACAACTGTCACTTCCCTGGATGGTCACCAAGTCTCCCTTCCGGCAAACTTCTCAGGCAAGCCTGCGATTCTTGTCGTGGGATTCAGCCGCGCTGGAGGTGAACAGTGCGGGCCCTTTGCGCGTCGACTCATCAAAGAACCAGATGTGCAGAATGGCGCGGTGAAGGTCTATCAGATTGCCATGCTCGCATCGGCGCCGCGACTCGTGCGCCCGATGATCTTGCATGGCATGCGCGGCGGTGTTCCGAAGGAAGAACAAAGTACTTTTCTCCCCCTGTATAGAAATGAGAAAGAGTGGAAACAGGTTGCCGGCTACGTTGAATCGGCCGAGAAGGATGCGTACTTACTTCTGGTGGACCCGAATGGAACTGTACGCTGGACGGGGCACGGGCGCTACTCCGATGCTGCTTACAGTCAATTCCGACCGTATCTTTTGCATTGATACAGCAAACAACTATCCGAGCGCTGCAGGAATCGCCGAGATGGAATTCGCACTGATTTTGCTTAGGCTCGCGGCAGGAGCCGCGGCTTCCTCGAACCAGGAATTCCCGCGTTCGCTGGCCTTGACAGGGTATCAAGTGCGAAAAAGAATCGGCTAAAACAGTGGTCTGAACGAAATGGCGATTACGCCGTTGCTCGGACCGGTCCGGCCATGAAATCCAGCGCCCGCGAAATGTAGTTCTTCATATCTTTGCGGTGCACGACAGCATCCAGCATGCCGTGTTCGAGTAGAAACTCGCTGCGCTGGAACCCCTGAGGGAGTTTTTGCCGGATGGTCTGTTCGATGACGCGCGGCCCGGCGAAACCGATCAGCGCGCCAGGTTCGCCAATATTCAGGTCGCCCAACATTGCGTAGGACGCGGTAACGCCACCGGTCGTAGGATCGGTCAGCACCGAGATATAGGGAACTTTCACATCATCGAGTCGCGCCAGCGCCGCCGAGATCTTCGCTAGCTGCATCAGGCTGATCACACCTTCCATCATGCGTGCGCCGCCCGACGCCGAAACGATAATGATCGGAGTCTTGCCGTCAGCGGCCCGCTCGATCGCGCGTGCAATGGCCTCGCCGACAACCGCCCCCATGCTCCCCCCGATGAAGGAATACTCCATAGAACTGACAATCACCGGTCGGCCGTTCAGTTTGCCCCGAGCATTCAAGATCGCGTCTTTCAACCCGGTATCCGCTTTTGCGGCCTTCAGGCGCGATACGTAAGGCTTCAAGTCGACAAATTTCAGCGGGTCCGTCGAGGCGATATTCGTGTCATCGACCTCGTACTCGTTGTTATCCAGCAACTGGGCTAAGCGAGTGCGCGCATCAATGCGGAAGTGCCTATCGCACTTCGGGCATACGTTCAGGTTATCTTCCAGATCTTTCTTCCAGATGATCTGTCGGCAGTCGTCGCACTTAACCCATAGACCTTCAGTGCGGACTTTCTTCTCCCCCGAAGTGTCGAGTTCGCCGGATTGTCGCTTGAACCAAGCCATCGTATCGAGATTGCGATTTGTAATTCGTAATTGGATACGCGCGATGGATGTTGCAGGCGCGAGCACTTTTAGAATTACAAAACTAGAAAGAACAAATCAGTATTCGATTCCTCTCTGTGCCATCACGCCTTTTTCGTAGGCATGCTTTACTTGGCGCATTTCGGTGACAGTGTCGGCGATCTCGACAATTGTCGGGTGCGCATTGCGACCCGTCAAGATAACATGAACCTGCTCTGGCTTGTTTTTTAAAGCCGCTACGACCTTTTCGGGACTGAGCATCCCGTAACTGATCGCATAATTGACCTCGTCCAGGACTATGAGGTCCCAGTCGCCTGATTGGACCGCCTTCTCAGCCTGCGTCCAGGCCTCTTCTACCATGCGCACGTCTTCCGGATCAGGTTTTTCGGCGCCGACCTTTACGAATCCGCGCCCCATCTGTTTCATCACGAACTTATCGCCGAACGCCTGAACCGCGTCGAGCTCGCCATAGTGCCACGATCCCTTAAGAAATTGCAGCATCAACACGCGCATCCCTTGTCCAACAGCTCGCAGTGCGGTGCCCATCGCGGCAGTCGTCTTGCCTTTGCCGGGACCTGTATTGACGATGATCAATCCACGACGAACGTCTGGCATGGCTTAAATGCTTGGCCTATCCTCGCTCGAAAGCGTGCTTGTGCTCTAGCTCGGCAAGAGCAGTTTCCATTTCCACTTCGAAGCGCGCCGCCTGCGACATCAGTTTGGCATTGGCACGTGCATACGCGCGTTCCATGGTCCATAGGCCCTCGTTCACAAACTGTTTGGCGAGATCGGACAGATGCTGGGTCGTAGTATCCAAATATTGAGCGTCGGTAGTATCCGCGATCCAGACCTCGGCGCTCCCGGCCAATGTCTGCCAATACACCTTGCGCTGCACGAAGGCCGCGATCTGCTCATCCGTAGCTCGTTCGAAGGTCCAATGGTTCGTTCTGAAGTTGTAATGGCGACTTGAGAAGTGAATAGGCAGCAGTTTCCCGGATTTCAAGAACTCGATTTGCTTGCGGTCGACCTCCTTCCGGAGTGCATTGATCACGGGCGTTTCGGCGTCGCGGGGTTCGAGGGACGGCATAACCTCCGCTACTGTCGCTGATAAATTCACGGCAACGCTGGCGCGCAGACCATCCGTGTGGACCACCGTGATGGTTCCATGCAACACGTACCAGTCCGAGCCGGAGGTCGACCGGTGAAAAGGCCATTGCAAATCAAACGTCAGCGGCAATCCGGTCAAAGAGAGATAAATTTTCTTCTCCTCGGACCCATTTTCTGGTGCCATTCCTGAACCCCTAAAGAAAAAAGGTGTGCCGCACCATTGTAGCGAGACATACCTGATCGCGCGAACTCGGAGGCCCGCGTTAAAGACATCACGTCCCGAGCGCGCCGAGCCGTGTTGTACTCTGTCGCAGTCGTGGAGACGAAACGTATTGCCGACCTGCTGAAGCCTTTTCTCGTCCATCCTTTATCCACGGGGCAACTCAATAGTATATCGATATATATCGATATAATGTCGCGCTGGAACCAGCGCGTCAATTTAACTGCCGTAAGAGACCAGGACTCCATCGTGACACGTCACTTCGGCGAGTCTCTCTTTGCTGCCAGCCGGCTGTTCTCAGATCAGAGTCAAGTCCAGGAGGTTCGTTCGACGGGATCTCGCCACTTGGTGGACGTTGGTTCCGGTGCGGGATTCCCAGGACTTCCCATCAAGTTGTTTTGCCCGGATATTCGGCTGACGTTAATTGAGTCACACCAGAAGAAGGCCACGTTTCTGCGCGAAGTGGCTCGGCAAATTGCACTCGCTGATGTTGAGGTATTCGCAGACCGCGCCGAGAATTTTCCGCGTGCATCAGTGGCCTGGGTGACGATGCGAGCCGTTGAGCGATTTGACTCAAGCCTGCCGATAGCGGAAGGGATTGTCGCACCCGGAGGCACTCTGACGTTGCTCATCGGAGACAACCAAGTATCCTCTGCGCAGAAATTGGCTACAGGCTTCGAGTGGAACCTCCCAGTTCACATCCCGCTATCTGAGCACCGTGTTCTGCTGAGTGGACGCAAGGCTGTTGAGGGCTCAGGAGAGTAAACAGTGGGAACACTTAAGCATTTTGACCTCGTAAGTGGCGAGATGGGGTCATTCGAGGGAGGAAAGTGGGAGATTAGAGGCGATCTGGGCAGAGTAGAGACTCGAATCCCAATCCAGCGCGCTGTGCCAGACGGTTTTGATGCCGCGTGCTGAATAGTGAATCGAACTCGCTCACAGGCGGATGTTCCACGTGGAACAACGCCCCCTCGATTGTCCAGGAGTAGATCCCTAAAGAAAGAAGAACTTCGCGGATCCGAAGCCCACGCCGCGCAGGCCAGCGATCTTCGTGCCCCCGACTGAACCAAACTTGTCAATAGGGATCGACCACCCTTCGCCATCCGCGATGTTCCAAGTGGAACCTTCTCAACTTGTTCAGTGATAATCACAAAGGATGTTCCACGTGGAACGTCAGCAGAGTTTCCTCCCTGTGTTGCACAGATTTCTCCGTTATGCACATGATTTGCTCGTTGTAATCACAAGCGATCCCGCCGTATGCTGCGCCCATCTCTGGATCTCCGAATAACTAAATGGGACGTGTAATAGCGGTTGCCAATCAGAAGGGCGGCGTGGGCAAAACCACGACCGCCATCAACCTGGCCTCATCTTTTGCCGCAGCGGAAGTGAATACCTTGCTGGTCGATTGCGACCCGCAGGCAAACGCGAGCAGCGGGTTGGGCCTTGTCAAAGATCCCGATCGGATCAGCACCTACTACTTGCTGATGGGAGCAGCTTCAGCTGAAGAAGCCATTCAGCAATCTCCTTTGGATCAGTTGTGGGTGATCCCTTCGCACAAGGATTTGATTGGGGCAAACATCGAATTGATATCGGCCGAGCGCCGCGAGTTTCGTTTGCGGGACGCGCTTGCCCCAATTCGCGATCGCTTCGAATTCACCGTGCTTGATTGTCCACCTGCACTGGATCTGCTCACGCTCAACTCGCTCGTCGCTGCCGACGCCGTGCTGATCCCCATGCAGGCGGAATATTTTGCCTTAGAGGGCATCAGCGAGTTACTCGATACGGTGGAGCGGATCCGCGCCAGTTTCAATCCCAACCTGGCGGTCGAAGGAGTTGTGCTCACGATGTTTGATGAGCGCACCAACCTCGCTCAGCAGGTGGTCGCGGAATTGAAAAATTACTTTGGCGAGAAGTTGTGCGCTACCAGTGTGCCGAGAAACATTCGCCTTGCGGAGGCTCCCAGCCATGGCAAGCCAGCCCTCATGTACGACCCGCGCTCCAAGGGCGCGGAAAGCTACATACGCTTGGCGAAAGAGATTATCGGGCACTACTACCCGGCGGAAGTTCCCGTCGCAATGGAGCAGCCTGCGTAATACATCGATACCTATCGATGTATATAAAGGGCACCTCGTTAAAGACTTATTGTTCCGAGCCAAGGCTCTGCTGACGACAGATCGCTGCTCGGGAATGTGAATAGGAAATCCATGACCACGATTCTTGAAAAACGCAAAGCTCTGGGCCGAGGCCTGAGTTCTCTGTTACCCGGCGCACCCCGGGTTGTTCCCCCTCCGGCCACGCCGGGCGCGGCACACATCCCTGCGCCTCCTTCACCCACGAATGGCACCAGCGCTGTAGTGCCAGATATCCAGGCACAAGTCGAACGTAAGCCCGCGGACGGTGACATCCTCGAGGTTGCGCTAGATCTTATCGACAATAACCCTTATCAGACGCGCGGTCTTTTCCGCGAAGACGAGCTGCGCGAGTTGGCGGAATCCATCAAGGTCAGCGGCGTGATCCAGCCCGTGGTGGTCCGCCCCGCGAAAGACGGGCGTTATGTGCTGATCACGGGCGAGCGTCGTTGTCGTGCGTCCAGGCTTGCCGGCAAGGAAAAGGTGCCGGCTATTCTGCGGATCGTCTCCGATGAGCACGCCGCCGAAATGACGATCATCGAGAACCTGCAGCGAGCCGACCTCAACTGCATGGAGCAGGCGCGAGCGTTTTCGCGATTGAGTCAAGATTTTGGCCTGACTCAAGAACAGATTGGCCAACGCGTCGGCTGCTCTCGGGAATCGGTATCGAATTACATGCGGATTCTGAAGTTGCCGATGGAAGTACAGCAGATGCTGATTGAAGGTCGTCTCGATTTCTCGATGGCGCGGGTTCTGCTTACGTTGCAAGACCAGGCGCAGGTCGTAAAAGTCGCCGAGCGGGCGATTAAGGAAAAGCTCTCCGTTCTCCAACTCGAAGATTTAGTCTTCAACATCAATGTTCCCACCATTAAAAGCGATCAGCCCAAGCCGGCCGAATACGTGGATCCTAATGTGCGTGCGGCGCAAACCGAACTGGAAAGAATCCTCGGCGTACGCGTTCGTATCCGGGATCGCAAGGGCAAGGGCAAGATTGTGATCGAGTACGGCACCCTCGAAGACTTCGATCGCGTGATCGAGATGCTTCAAGGTAAACCCGCGTAAATGCGGTTGCCGCCCTTGATACGAATCAAGACAGTCAAAAGTGGGAGATAGCGATAACTTCTCGGCCCCACGGAGCCGACGGCATGATTGCGCCGGCCAGTTCGGTCTATACTGCGGCTCGCATGGCCCCAGTGATTTGTCTATTGCGCGCCGTCAACGTTGGATCGCACAACCGGATAAAGATGGACGCGTTGCGCGGATTGTTTCCCGCCTTGAATTGCGACAATGCTTGCACCTACGTCCAGAGCGGTAATGTTGTCTTTCTTACGGCAGAACGCCGGTTGCCACGATTAGCCGAAAAGATAGAAGGCGAGGTACAGCGAAAATTCGGATTCCATTCCGTAGTGGTCCTGCGAAGTGTGGCAGAGATGCGGAAGGCAGTGCAACAAAACCCATTCCGCAATCGTCGGGGCATTCAAGCGAACAGGTTGCTGGTAACCTTTCTCACCGCCGAACCGGCTGCGGAAAATGCCCGGAAGGTCCGCCTTCTCGATGCGGATCCGGAGGAGATTCACCTGCTTGGTCGCGAGCTCTACATTTATTACCCGAATGGCT
This sequence comes from Terriglobales bacterium, assembly GCA_051984555.1. GTDB lineage: Bacteria > Acidobacteriota > Terriglobia > Terriglobales > Acidobacteriaceae > Gp1-AA122. The sequence goes on from JBPYEW010000002.1 coordinate 11,885, forward strand.
TAGCTCGTCCGAAGGTGCCTTGGACCAGCTTGGAGAAGGCGCTGCAGGTTCCAGGTACTGCGCGTAACTGGAATACGGTCACGAAGCTGCTGGAGATGGCCGAGCAACTGGAAAGGAACTCTCGCTAGTGGAGATCAGAGTGTGAGTTCCCACGTCTCGTCCACGAGGTCTTTACCGAAGCTGTGACTTGGCACGGCGGCCACCCTGCTGAATCCTGCTGCCTTGTATATCCCTCGAGCTGCCACGAGCTGTCCATGCGTCCATAGAGTGATCTTTTTGTATTCAGCCCTGCGGGCGAAACGGGTGCATTCTTCGACCAGCCTCTTCCCAATCCCCAGGCCGCGAGCCGAGGGATCCACGATCAGCAGTCGCAGCTTGGCAACTGTGCTGCTTTTCCGAACCAGCATCACCGATCCCACGTTTTCTCCATTTCGTTCCGCAATCCAGCAATGCTCGCGGCGGGCGTCGTGATGCTTGAGAAAATTCGAAGCGATCTCGGCCACGACGGCTTCGAATTGATCGTCATACCCGTACTCCTGGGCGTAGAGCGCGCCGTGCCGCTCGATGATCCAGCCCATGTCTCCGGGCCGGTAATCACGCAGAAGATAAGGTGCGCCTTTCGTTACCTC
>JBPYEW010000003.1:0-2730 GCA_051984555.1 Terriglobales bacterium
CACCGAAGTTTTCCTACACTCATGAATTTCGCCAGACAGCGGGACGCCGTTCGTAACTGGTGGCAGATCACCCGGCGATCGCATGACTTCCGCGGAAAGTGCGCATCGCTGCACTGTCGGAAACGTCGGTGGCTTTCGGTTTTCGCCTCTGGGATCGTTCTTGAAGGTCAGTGGTTTTGCTCAACCGCTTGCCTGGAAAAGGAATTGCCACGGTACTTGGACCAGGCAGTCGCACGAACCCCGCGACACCCGCCCGTGCATCGAATCCCTCTCGGGCTTATCCTGCTGTCCCGCGGCCAGATCACAACCGACCAGCTACAAAACACGCTTCAACTGCACCAGGAGACACACCGAGGGCGCTTCGGCGAATGCCTGCAACAACTCGGTCACGCGCGGGAACGACAAATCACTTCGGCGCTCGCCGCACAATGGGCGTGCCCCATATTGGCCCCTGATTTCGATCCCCTGCCGGCAACTCTCGGTATGCTTCCTCGTGCGATGCATGCCCAGTTCCGTCTCGCACCCGTCCACTTCACCCCCGCAACCCGCACGTTGTATATCGGATTCGAATCGCAAGTCGACTACAGCCTGTTGTCGGCAGTTTCTCGCTTACTTGAATGCCGGACCGAGCCCTGCATCCTCTCAACATCGGACTGGCTGCGCACCCAACGCACAGAGCGCAGGCCTTCAGAAATAGTCTTCACCACTACCGGCCCTACCCAAGAGATAGCTCCCATCATCACCAGCTATTTGACCCGCTTTTCAGCTCCGACCGTTACATTCGCCGTACTTCGCGCGTGCACCTGGTTTCGTATCAGGTCGGGGCCAGGCACAACGGACGTGCTGTTCCTGGCCAAGCAAGTGTCGCAACCTTTTATTTCCACGGAACACAACGCGCTCACTGCTTGAGCTTGGAATGATTCTGCCGAGGTCGCTGCTCTTCTCGCTACAACACATCCGCCGTCCCCAAGACTCGCTGGTCGTGGATCGGTGTACACTTTCCTGCTGCTGTAGCAAGCCGACCAATGGGAGAGTCTCTTTGAAACCAGCTCTTGTCCTGATTCTCACCTGCCTCACCGCTGCCGCCCAGACCACCCCACAAAAGAAGCCGCTCACGATTCAAGAGATCGTTGCCCCCGGCGGACTCACCGGCCGTGGGCCGGAGAACATTCAGTGGAGTCCGGACAGCAAACAGCTGTCGTATGTTCTGCGCGACGACTCGGGCGATCATGGGCAGCTCTGGACGATTGATCCGGCTAGCGGAGAGAAGAAGGTTCTCGTGACCGAGGCGAAGTTGTCCAGCCTCGCCCCTGACGTCAATAAGATAAAGAATGAAATCGAAAAAGAGCGGATCCTGCGATATTCGGTTGCCGCATACCACTGGGCACCCGACTCCAAGCACATTCTCTTCGACACACTCGGGCAGTTGTGGCTGTATACCTTGGACAGCGGCACGGCTGTTCAGTTCACCTCGGCTCCCGAACCGAGCGACGACCCCAAGTTCTCGCCCAATGGCCAGCATCTGGCGTATGTCCGCAAGCACAACCTCTACGTGCGCCCGATCGGCGGCGATACCGAGAAGCAACTGACTGCCGACAAGGACGAAAACCTCCTCAACGGGGAAGTGGATTGGCTCTATGCCGAAGAGCTATCCGTACGTTCCAATTACTTCTGGTCGCCCGACAGCAACAACATCGTTTTCCTGCAGATGGACGAGACCCGCGTCCCAACATACCCGATCACGGACTTCTCGCCGGTTACGGCGCAGGTCCAGAACGAGAAATATCCCAAGCCCGGCGATCCAAATCCCGCCGTGCGCCTCGGCGTCGTGAGCGCGAAGGGAGGCAAGGTCAAATGGGTCTCGCTCACCGACGATACTGACATCTATATTCCGCGTTTCGGGTGGGTGCGCGATGGCGTGGTCTGGGCCGAGGTCCTCAATCGCACGCAGGACAAGATGGACCTGTACTTCGTCGACGCAAAGTCTGGTCATTCCCGCCGCGTACTGACTGAATCGATTCCCAATGCCTGGGTGCCGGTGACGGACGACTTCCAGGTACTCAAGTCCAATGACCGCTTTACATGGTCGAGCTGGCGCGACGGTCACATGCACGCGTATCTGTACAGCTTCGACAAGCAGAATCCGATCGGGGCCGAGGCAAAACTGGAGCGCCAACTCACAAAAGGAGATTTCGAAGTTCTTGGTGTCGAAGGCATCGACGAAGATGCAGGCCGGCTGTACGTCTCCGCCAACGATGGCGATCCCCGGCAGGAAGCTCTCTTTTCCGTGAAACTCGACGGGACCGGATGGCAAAAGGTCTCCGAGCAGCCCGGGATACACAATGCAACCTTCGCGCCGAATGCGAAGTACTACGTCGACGCTCATTCCCAATCGCTTAATCCGACGGTCCGTTCGGTGTGTCCGGCTGCGGGCGGCGCCTGTCACGATCTCGCCCAGCCGCGTAGTGTGGCCGAGTATGGCCTGATTGCTCCCAAGAACCTCGAATTCAAAACGGAAGACGGGAGTACGATGTACGGCCAACTGATCATGCCCGAGAATGTGTCAGGAAGCATTCCCCTTGTTGTCTACATCTATGGAGGCCCCGCTGCCCAAATCGTCCTGGACCAGTGGAGCGCCGGCGTTACCGATCCATTCAACGAACTCCTAGCGCAGCATGGAATGGCTATCTTCGCGGTCGATAACCGGGGCACACCTCATCGCGGGCAAAA
>JBPYEW010000004.1:0-17553 GCA_051984555.1 Terriglobales bacterium
AAGGTTGGAATGGTCGTTTTGTCGCTCACTGCTGAACCTTGCCTCTATGGTCTAACGCGGTAGGTACCGGCGGCAAGTTACTTCGGGTGTGGGGAAGAAGCAATCAGGAGTTAGCAGTGTCCAGACCATGCCCAAGAGGGCGTGGCCGTGCCCCATACAGAGCCCCTAAACCCAGTGCTGATTGCCAATTGCTTCGGCAAACAAAAAGGACGCACCGAGTGCCGATGCGCCCTTTTTGCTCAGGAGGACTGGCTTGGGTCTACCAGTAGCTGAAGTTCAACTTGTCGAGGAATATTGAGTACCCCTGTTGCGCGTAGTTGCCGTCTTGTTGGTAGTTGATGGTGACTCCATACCAGTTGGTGCCCGTCGGGTAAGAGGTATAGTTCGGGTACGAAGTCTTGCCATTCAAGGTGATGCTCTTGAAATACAGGGTATTGCTACTCGTGCGCTGCACCTGGATCGTGAGGTGATTCCAACCATTGATCGGGTTGCAAGGGATGCCCGTCGCATGCCAAGCCTGCTTTGGGTTATCCCATACGTCCCACTGGTGTCCTCCAGCTACTCGACATTCGTGACCCCAGATGAAGGATTTGCCCGAGAAGAACTGGTTGATGTCAAATTCCAGGGCTTGTGAGAGCCCGACGTTGTAAGCGTAGAACCATACGTCGTAAGTGAAATTGTGGAGGTTCGGAACAATGTTGTGGCTCCAGTCGGGCAAGCCTTGCGAGGAGAAATCTCCGATAAGGTGGTTATTCCACAGCACGTCGGCGTACTGTGTGGTACCTCCAATTTTGTGTTGCGTGGCGTTGCCGCTCACGGAAGGAGATTTAACTCCCGTATATCGAGCCCACGTAACTTTAGGACCGCTGGGAGTGCAGCTTCCGCAGATCGCGTAGGAGTGCGGCAGAAGACCGTACCCTGTCCAGCCACCCTTTTGGTGGAGATTGTAAAACGTGTTACCGCTCGGGGTCGGGCTACCACCACCTCCGACATGGACGGTAACTGGAGCGGACGCGGACCACCCGCAGTTGTCCCATTCCTGAACGGTTGTGTAATAGGTTGTGTTCGCATTAAGGGTGATGCTGTGGTTAATCTTTGCGCCGCTGACCTTATAAACCAGCTGGCCCGGAGCGATGTAGATTCCCATCGCAGCGACGCCCTTGGAGCAGCTGGATACCGCGGTGGCGACATACTGCACCGAAGTGGCAACGTTTGAGTTGTTGGTCGGAGCGCTCACATATACACCAGCGAATGCCGATGTTGCCACGAACGCAACTATCAGGAGGGGAAGGCGATACAGTCTCATGCTTAGGATTCTCCAGCGTTTCCTGTATAGGAATTGGGGTGAGTCTACGGGGGCATCTACTCTGCCTCAAACAAATTCGGGAGTAGAAGAACAATGCCTAGTATCTGGCCTTAGTCTTTGCTGAGCAGTAACTTACACGAAAAAAGCTGAACTTTTTTGCTGCCTATTACAAAACAATTACATTGTGGAAGCCCCGTCAAATCGCGCTGCATTGGGGCGGTTCTCAGTCTGACGAGCAACAAAAAGGCACATTCTTGCGAATGTGCCCAAGTGAATTCCTACAGGATTTACCAGTACGTGAAGTTCAGCTTATCCAGCCAAATTGAGTATGGCTGCTGGGCGTAGTTCCCGTCCTGTTGATAGTTAATCGTGATTCCATACCAGCTAGTCGGCGTGGGCGACGATGTGTAGTTCGGATTAGCCGTCTGGCCGTTGAGGCTGATCGACTGGAACAGCAGTTGATTGCCACTCGTGCGTTGTACCTGTAGCACGAGGTGATTCCAGCCATTCACGGGGTTGCACGGGATGCCGGTCGCATGCCATTTCTGAGCGGGGTTATCCCACACGTCCCACTGGTGACCGCCTGCGATCCGGCACTCATGTCCCCAGATGAACGACTGTCCGCTAAAGAATTGGTTGATGTCGAACTCCAGAGCCTGAGACAGTGCGATGTTGGTCGCATAGAACCACACGTCGTAAGTGAAATTGTGCACGGTGGGCACAATCGTGTGATTCCAGTCCGGAAGGTTCTGCGATGAGAAATCGCCGATGAGATGATTGTTCCAGAGCGCATCCGCATATTGCGTTTTCCCACCGATGTCGTGCCGGGTCGCGCTACCGCTCATGGATGGCGAAGAGACTCCCGTCGTGCGGCTCCAAGTCAACTGGGGTCCGCCCGATGTGCAACTGCCACAGATGGCGTAGGAAACTGGCAGCAACGCATAGCCAGTCCATCCGTTCTGCTGATGCAGGTTGGCGAAGGTGTGCTGCTGTGGATTATTACCAGAGCCCACTGTGATGGTGATGGGAGTTTTGGCTGAGTTGCCGCAGTTATCCCACTCCTGAACAACGGTGTTATAGGTTCCTGAACTGAGCGACAGACTAGTATTCAAGCTGGCGCCTTTTACCGTGTACGCGAGCTTGTAAGGCGCCGTGTAGATACCTATCGCGGCGACACCTTTTGAGCAACTGGTTGTCGCGGTAGCAACGTACTGAACGCTCGTACTGACAGTACTGTTATTGGCCGGCGCAGAAACATTCACATTGCTGGAACCCGTCGATCCTCCGACCTTGATCGTGACCGGAGTGGATGACGATCCTCCGCAGTTGTCCCATTCTTGTATGACGGTGTTGTAGGTGGTGTTGGGACTAAGGTTGAGAAGAGTATTGAGGCTTGCGCCTTTTACGGTGTACGCGAGGACACCGGGCGCGGTGTAGATGCCCATTGCTGAAACGCCTTTGGAACAACTCGTCGTCGCGGAAGCGACGTACTGCACCGTGGTGGCTACCGTACTGTTATTCGTGGGGGCAGATACGGAGACGCCGGCAAATACCGGCGTCGCCAGAGTCGCAATCGAGCACACAAGGAGCAGGGGGAAACCACACTTCTTCATTGCGAGACTTCTCCAGCTTTATTGTTTTCGACGGAGCGGCGCGACGCTCCCAGCTTTTTAGGGTCTTCGATTGAACCGACTACAGAACTGCTGTGCTTCTCCAGCTACTGCTTGACGCAGAGCTGCGCAAAACCGTCTAGGTGCGAAGTTGCTGAAAAATTGCCCCAAGGTTAGAGAAGGATCTACTTACCCTCAAGAGGAAAGTTGAAGATGATCGATTTTTCCCAAACTTTAGTAATGAAGGCGCCCCACGTGGCTTGCCAGACGGGCTGTTCCGGGTTTCGAAACGGAAAATAGTTAGGGCATGGGAGGTCGGAGACCGCCGTCAGCGCGTATTGGGCAGGGAAGTGAGGGCGCTTTCCAATTCGCCGGGCTTAAACCCAAAGGGGCCAGGCCTGCTTTTATAAATCACGCGACCACCGCGATCCACCAGGTAAATCCGGTCGGGCCATGCTGTGTATGCCTGTTCAGTGGGGTTGTCGAATTCATCCAATACAGCGGGAAACTTGATGCCAAGCTTGCGAACGCAGGCTCCGGCGACGAAAGCACGCTCGTCTTCGTTCTTCGGAGTCCGGAAGAGCACATTCTCCTTGATATTGCTCTCGGTCTGCCACACGTCCGTGGGATGTGCCTCGACGATATACACGACGAGAAAGGTCGCTCTATCGCGGTATTGCTCATAGAGCTTATTGAGAGCGGGAACCTCCCGCCGGAAGGGAGGTCATGTGTAGCTTCCGAACACCAGCACGAGTGGTTTTTGAGCGGCAAGGTCGGCGAGCTGGACCATGCCCGTATGATCCAGCTTGGTCAAGGTAAAGTCTGGCGCGGCATCTCCCGGGCGGAGAGTACCCGCCCGTGCGCGAGTCCACATGGTCTCGAAAGGAAAAAGAAGAAAAACGGCGTCCGGCAGTTTTGACATTACCCGCGCAAATGCCTCAGGAGGCCTGCGCATGATGCGGTAAAGCGCTGCGGACGCCGTCCCCCAAAGCAGAGCGATGATCAGCAACATAAGCAGCAGTCGCCGCTTCCATTTGCCGTTTGTCATCGAATTGTTACCGACGTCCATTCTTAAAAGAGGAATTTCAACGCAAACTGCGTGAGACGTGCTGGTTGCGCTTCGAGGATTTGACCAAATGTTGGGGAACTGATGTCACTGTCGGGTAGCCTAAAGTTCGGGTGATTCAAGATGTTGAAGAATTCGGCGCGAAACTGGAGGGCCTTCGATTCGGTAAACCGGATTTCTTTGAGTGCCGAGAAGTCCCAATTTGCGTAACCAGGGCCTTGAACAATATTTCTTCCCGCATTGCCGAATTGCTGGACGGGCGAATTGGGGTCAAAGATCACCTGCTGGAAAGCCGACGTATTGAACCACTCTTGAACTGTCTGTGGCCCAGCATTGGGATTACCAATCAGGCTAGGACGATTGGCGGAGAATCCGGTGATTTCCGGGGCGCTGCCCTGCACTGATGGATCGGCGGAGTCGAACACGGTGAAGGGCGTGCCGCTCATCAGCGTCGCGATGCCATTCACTTGCCATCCTCCAAGAACGCGCCCGTACAAGGATTGCGAGTGTTGCAGAAATGGCAAAGTCCATTGATAGCTAAAAACGAGCCGATGCCGAGCGTCAAACATTGACCGCCCTCGTTCGGCGGACAGATCGAACGGGTTCTGCGCGAGATCATTTTCCCCGGCCACTGGTTGAGCGGCGGATCCCGTGATGTTGAACGAGGAAACATCATCGATTGCCTTCGAGTAGGTGTACGAAGCGAGGAATGACAGTCCATGCGAGAACCGCTTGCGCAAGCTGCCTTCCAGAGCGTTATAGGAAGAACTGGAGATTCCTGCAATCTCGCCGACCGAACTGAAATTGCAGCCGCCAGGCTGCGCGAGCGTGCATCCGGAATAGAGCCGCCGTTGGTCTACGTTGTTGTCGTTCGACTGTCCCGGATAGTAAATCGTTGGATTTCCTTCTATGAAGCGTGGCAAATGAGTGCCTTGGGTGCCCACATAACCGATTTCAGCCAGCCAATCCGAAGCAAACGAGTGCTGGATCGTCAGGTTCCAGTGCTGGGCATAGGGCAATCGGAGTTTTGGGTTGAGCACGAGCAGGGTCATCGGAGTAGAGAACCCTGGACTAGCAAAGGGATTGCTGCCGTTGAAGGGGTCGGCCCAGTTAGGCAGCACGACCTGTGGTGTTTTCAAGTACGGCGGTGCGCTGATGGCATCCTGGATTGGACCGCCTTGGCCTGTATAGTACGGCTCAAAAAAGATGCCATATCCCGAATTGACCAACCAGCGGCCATTTCCGGTTGGATCCCACGCAATACCGACGCGCGGTGCGAAGCCTTTTTTGTCGGTCGGAATGAGACCAGACGGAACGCCCGGATCACCGGGATATAGAAGTCCAGCGGGTGCGCTCGGCATTACAACGGACTGACGGCCAGGGATCCAGAGATTTTGCCGGTTTCTCAATTCCGTGTAGGGGAATGGGAGTTCATAACGAAGACCGTAATTGAGCGTTACGTGCGAGGTCGCTTTGAACGTATCCTGCGCGTACAGGTTCATGGCATTGCCGCGCAAGTTACGACTTAGATCGCCGCCACCCTGCAAAAAGACGACGGGTAAACCCGATAAGAATGCGGCGAACGCGTCATGGACGATGGGGAACTGTGGCGAGAAAACGAAGAACCCATTCGTGGCGATACCCTGCAGGGCATTAATCTGGTCACGCTCGTAGCCTCCGCCGAACTTCAATTCATGTCGGCCACGAATCCAGCTTAGTGATCCTGAATAGTCAAATGAGTTCTGGTGTGTGTTGCGGGGACCGGTAATGGGATCACCGATCTGCGAGTAGCCTCCAATCTGTATGAATGGCGGTCCCGCCGCGACTGCCAGGCTGGGAGAATACTGGAAACCCCACGTCGACGCCGGCAGGTGGTTGAGGTGCTCATCGAACAGAAATTTGTAGCGTAGGAACGAGAAACGGACCACTGACACCAGCGTCGGCGAAAAAGTATGTGTTTCCTGGGCTGCGAAATTCTGCGCACGATGGGATTCCCCAACAGGGAAACCGGGCAGGTTCGCACCCGACGTGGACAGCGGGCAAAACCTCGCTGTGTTTGTGAACATGTAACGGAAATTCAACGAGTCGGTAGAGGAGAGGTAGTGATCGATTCGGCCGCCGAACTGATTGTCATCCTGATGCAGAGTCTGAGTCGTGGTGAATGTATTTGTGCCGCGGTTTGCTAACGGGAAAAAGGGCAAAATGTTTTGCGCGATAGGATCAATCCCGGGTAGTTGGTTATAGGGAATCGGCGCATTCGCGAAAGCATTGAACAACTGGTATTGAGGAGCGAACGGCTGTCCGGCTTGGTTCGGGTCAACGCACATGCCGTTATTGTCGAACTGGTCGTCCTGAGAAGTGCACAGTTGCCCGAAGTTGCCCTGCCGTTCGGCCAATGATGGAACGGTGGCCGACCTTGTTTCTCCCTGGCGATTGCGAAATCCTTCGTAGTAGGCAAAAAAGAATGTCTTATCGTGGCGAATCGGACCGCCGAATGTTCCGCCGAACTGGTTCTGCTTGAGTGGTTCTGCCTGCTGGGCGAAGTAGTTGCGCGCATCCATCTTGTCGTTGCGGATGAACTCCCACGCGCTTCCATGGAAAGTGTTGGAACCGGAGCGGGTGACAATGTTCGTCGTTGAGCCTGAACTGTGTCCGAACTCAGCATCAGCGTTGTGGGAGAGGATCTTAAATTCCGCGATAGCGTCGATGGGTGGCTTCGTCACGAACCCGGCATCGACAGCGTTGAAGTTGTTCGCGCCGTCGATCAGGAAATTGTTGGATTCCGGGCGCTGACCATTCACCGCGTAGCCCTGACCGGCGCGCAGCGTACCCGCGGCTTCCTGAAGTCCGGGTGTCAGTGGCACCACTCCAGGTTGCAAGACGCCCAGTTGAGAGAAATCGCGTCCATTCAGGGGCAGGTCGAGGATCTCGCGCTGCAATACGGTCTTCCCCAGGCTCGTCTCCGTGCTCTGTATGATCTGGGCATCGGCTTGGACTTGAATCTGTTCGCTGCCAGCGCCGATTCGAAGCTTCACATTCACAGTTGCGGCTTGATTCACATTGAGAGAGATGCCCTGCTGCGAGTATTTCTGGAAGTGTTCGGCTTCGACGGCGACTTCGTAATGACCGACCGGCAATTCGAGGATGACGTAAGCGCCGGTATGATCCGTTTTTGCGCTGCGGGTGAGCCCCGTTTCTATTTGCCGAGCAGTCACCATCGCGTTTTGCACGATAGCGCCGCTAGGGTCAGTGACAATGCCTCGGACACTGCCCGTGATCTCCTGTCCCCAAGCAACTACGCTTAAAAAGAGAACCGCGACCAGCCACATCCACGCACAGATACGCATAGGAACTTTCCGGGCCGGCTTAGTCCGCGACCCCTCACAGGAGATTTGTAGAGATACAAGAGCCCACAATCAGAGTGGCGCGATTATAGGTATTCAGCAGTGTGGGTAAATAATGGGAAAGTACTACGAAGGGAAAGTTTTTGAACAAGCGAGAGACAGGCATCCCATGCGCCTGGGTGCCGTGGATACCCGTCTCTCCAACAAACTTCAGGTCTGACTCTACTCTAGTGCGCGGACCCCTTGAAATCGAAGTCGACAGTCTTAGGCTGCCCGGCAACAATCGTTATCTTCTGAGTCATCGTGCCTAGCTTTTCGTGCCAAGCCTGCAGTGTGTACTCGCCCGGCGGAAGATTCCGAAGATCGAAGCTGCCGTCCTTTCCTGTCACCGCAAAGAACGGATGCTTGAATACCGCGAGGTAGCTGCGCATCCAGGGATGCACGTTGCACTTGACGGGAATCCCGACCTCCTCACGCGCAAACTTCTCTTCCACGATAGCTCCGGCGGGTTCCGCTTTATTCCATTCCCGGTTATTGCTCGGCATGGGATGAATGTTGTGCATGGTTTTATCGTCGTTGATCACTTTGAGCGTCTGATTCGTTCGAAACGCCAAAACGTGCGGTTCGTAAAGGCATCCTTTCTGTTCGATGACAGCAGGCTCGGCAGGCACATCGAAGCTCTGTTGATTGAGACCATCCGAGATATAAACGACAACGTTGGCCAGGGAACCGTTGGCCCCGGTGACGAATTCCTCGTTTACACCTGTGGCCGACTTGGGGCAGGAAGGGTCTGGCGGAGAAGCGGTATGAGCCAGCTTCGGTGGCTGGCCCTCGAAACGGACATGCCCCATTACGGAAATACCTTCGGTTCGATCGGGACTAGCGGGTCCCGCACCGGGTTTGGCCGGTCCGCCTGCCGCATAACAGACCATGGAGACTGCCAGAGATGCCAAGGCAGCCGTGCTTGCGAAAAAACTGTATTGCTTCATATTGCACTCCAGAATGCTTAGAAAAATCAGTTGAACGTTTGCCCGATCATTTCGCCGGGTTGGCTGCGATAGCCCTGTTGATAGCCACTTGTGTAACCGTCGCGATACGCCTCGGACGCGGCCCCGTAGGTCACTCCAGCTTCGCGAACTTTGCTGCTCCGGGCAGGCTGGAATGGCTGGGCAGAGCGACGGTCTTGCGTGCCGTCGGCAATGCCATCGGCATAGCCGGCGAGTTGAGCGGAATCGCGTGCGCTGCGTTCCGACGCGACCCGGATGTACTGCCCATACGCCTGCTCGTACCCCGCGACGAACGAGACGCGGTCTTTTGCCGTGCTCCATCGACCACTGCTGATATGGGGGTGTCGGTTTTGGCGGATATCAAGCTGGGCCTGGAAATAGCCGTCGCGGAATGCACCGTCGGCAGCCGCAGGCGCCACGCTGTCCGTTGCCGTAGCCATTCGACCGGACACTCTGACAAAAGCGAGCAGAGCGGCGGCGGCCACTAATACCAAGACGTAAATGCGAGTTGTCATGTGATCTCCTGTACGTGCATCCATGCGCGCCAAAGCTAATGAGCCCGTGCTGCCGGACGGCTAAGCACACATCTCCAACCACTCCGAAGAGCGTGTTACCGGGACCCGGCCCTGGACATACTCAGGTTCTGCCGGTCAGGTGGGGGACTGTCGTTTGATCGAACAGTTCGGCCGGCGTTCTTACGCTACAGATTCAACGTGGAAGTTAAGAAGTAAGTTGCGAAATTGTGACAGCACGTTGCTCACGAATTCCTTAACAGTCGAATCAAGAGGACAGTCGCGCGAGCGTGAACCTCGCATACGTTTCAAATGCCTGCTGATTCCGACTGAGAGCACATCTGATTTCTCGCTACCACGTCAAACCTGGCTTCTGGCAGCGACATTAGCAAGGGCACTGCATTCAAGTTTGTTCTGTAGCAATGAGCCGGAAGAATTAACAAGAATTAACAATAAGCTTACAACGATGCGAACGGGCCAAAGTTTTGGACGATTGTGACAGTTGATTTCACTCTCAGCATCAGCCGCAATCGTGACTCATTCATTGCGCGTATTCGCACCTATCGACGACATCTCCAGAGGTGCTTTCGTAAGTGAACAGGAAAGTAACAAACTGCTTACACGATCGTGACAATTGGGTGCCGTTGCCGATTCTATTCTCTGGTCAACACAGTGGACGAGAAAGGTGGCTTGTCCACAGACGCTAACGCCCCGGGGCCTCATTCATTGTGTTTCCACCAACATGGGTGGAGTGGTAGGTGATGCCTGTCTCGAGCCTCAGAGACTGTTGATCACAATCGGTTTCTCGCACCCGCACGCGGACAAATCAACTAGTAGATGGGAGATGACCTATGCAGTTCGCAACCAAGACTCGCAATCGGGTGCTCGCGGCGATCCTGCTCTTCAGCTTCTGTGTTTTGGGGCTAGCCGCTCAGGCACAACGTTACCAACAGATAAATCTGGTATCCGACCTTCCCAACATTGCTACGTTTCAGAACCCGCATCTCAAAAACGCCTGGGGTATCGCGTTTGCTCCTGGGGGGCCTTTCTGGATCGCGGACAATGGCACGGGACTATCGACGCTCTATGCCGGTGACGGAACCATTCTGTCCCTTGTCGTTACTATTCCGCCGCCAAAGGGAGTTGAAGGTCCATCGGCTCCCACCGGGCTAGTGTTCAACGGCAGCGGGGATTTCGTGGTTCAAGAAGACGGGAAGATGGGGCCGGCATTTTTCATCTTTGACACTGAAGATGGAACGATCAGTGGCTGGAATCCTAATGTTGACCTGACCGAAGCAGTTCGCGTAGTTGACAACTCGAAAGCCGGCGCCGTTTATAAAGGGCTGGCACTTGCGCAAACTTCATCCGGGCGCAGAATCTACGCCACTAACTTCCATGATGGGTTTGTGGAGATGTACGACAGCCATTTCCATCTTCTCGGTTCCTTTACGGATAACGAGGTCCCGATGGGGTACGCTCCGTTTGGGATCCAGAACATAGGGGGAATGCTATTCGTCACGTTTGCTCAACAAAACGAGCAGAAGCACGACGATGTCGCTGGACCGGGACACGGTTTCGTGGATGTCTTCAACACCGACGGTCAGCTAGTGCGGCGTTTCGCTTCGCGTGGCAAGTTGAACTCACCCTGGGGTGTGGCCATGGCTCCCTCCACCTTCGGCAAGTTCGCCAACGATATTCTGATTGGCAACTTCGGCGATGGCCGAATCAGCGCGTTTGATCCAAGCACCGGAAAATTTCTCGGGCAGCTTCGAGATCAAAACAATGAAGTTCTTTCGATCAACGGTCTCTGGTCGATTACGCCGGGAGGCGGCCTGGGGAGTACTCCGAATGACTTTTACTTTACGGCCGGTCTGAATGACGAAGCAGACGGGCTATTTGGCAAGCTCACACCTATTCCGTGACCTCCGGGGGTGTGGCTTCGGGCCGGTCTCCCCGACTGGCCCTTTTTTATTTGCAGGAAACGGGCGATCTTAAGTTGCAATGTGTTCGCGCGACGACCACAGCGTCATTACGCTGTAGAGAACAAACATCGCGGCGCACCCGAATAACGGAACCATCAGGCCCGTTCGAAGGCTGGCGAATCGCGTTGAAGTAAACCCTACCAGCCACGGCATCACGGTTCCGCCCAGCCCGGCAAGTGAGAACAGTAGCCCTCCGATTTGCGCCGCCATGTTCCCGAACTTGTGGGATAGCATTGCAATCGCGATTGGATACACGGAAGAGAATCCCAAGCCTGCAAGGGCGACGCCGAAACCCAGCCATACAATGCTGCCAGCAAAAAGAAAAATGACAGTCCCTGTTCCGGCCAGGGCGACGCCCAACCGTGCAAGCAGGAGTTCAGGTAAGCGCCGCAGCAGCAGGGGAGCAGTCGCCCGTCCTAATAGCAGAGTCGCCCAGAAGAAGGATGGGGTGAGCACCCAGGCATTCCCTGACGTTGCTACGGTGCGTCGTGCGAACGCTGCAATCCATCCGCCGACGGAAGCCTCGCTGCCCACGTAAAGAAAGAAAACTCCGGCCAGCACTGGCACCCAGCGGTTTCGCCATGCTTGCGGGTTCGAGGTCCGGTTCTTCGGTTGGGCATGTGCCTCCATGGGAGAAGCGCTTACAAGCACAGCCATGAAGATGGAGAATGCCAAGATGCCAAACATAAACAGCGAGGTGTGACTTATTCGCTGAAGGATCGCAATAGCGAACGGCCCCGACACCGCACCGATGCCCCAGGAAAAATTCACCAGGTTGAGGGCGGCTGCACGGCGCGCAGGATTCAGTTCAGAGACCAGCAAATTCGTTGTCGGAATCGTCAGCCCGAAACCCAGCCCCGATCCAAACGCGCCCAGCAGGCCAAGCGGCCAAATGGTGCTTGCCAAGGTTCCTGTCCCGGCCCCGAGGGTGAGAAAACCCAATACCAAAGTACTGCGGGAACCCCAGCGGGGAATGAGCAAACTCGAGAAGGTTACGCCGACAATCGAAGCGCCGAATTGGGCCGCGAAAAAATATCCACCCTGAGCGTCGGTCAGCGCCCAACGCGCCGACAGGATTGGGAGCAGAGGCCCGAGCATGGTGTTCACCATGCCTGTCAGGACAAAGCCGAGGTGCAAGACTCTCATGGAATGAGTTGTGACGGGAGAATGCTGTGCGACAGAACCCGCCATCAACTCTGAGTCCTTTGTTTATCCGGCGCCGCAGTCGTTTCGCGAACCATCAACTCCGGCTCGACCATGATCTGTTTCACATTGACATCGACCCCGGGACGGGTAATGCGGCGAAGCACAGTTTCGGCTGCGATTCTGCCCATCTTTTGCAGCGGCTGACGAACCGTCGTGAGACTGGGGTTTTGATACGCAGCGCTCTGGATATCGTCAAAGCCCACTACGGAAACGTCATGCGGCACCTGAAAACCGGCCTCGCGCAATGCCCGTATGGCTCCCATTGCCGAGATGTCGTTGAACGCAAAGAGAGCGGTGAAGGGTTCGCGCGCGGCGACGAGCTTTTTCGTAACCTTGTAGCCGAGTTGCGGTGATGGTGAGTCACCTTCCAACTGCACGATCAATTTTGGCGCAATAGTGATTCCAAGTCGGCCAGCGGCATCTGCGATGGCGTTCCAGCGAACATCCGTATCGGAACTAAAGGCTTGCCCCTTGATGATTGCGATGTGACGGTGTCCGAGTTGAACCAGGTGTTTCAGCGCTAATTGAGCGGCACGGGCGTGATCAAGTAAGACGTTCACCACGCCAGGAACTTCGTTGTGACCGGAAACGGTAACCACCGGGACGGGCATGTCGGTGCGCCACGGGGTGTCGACGGCGATTAATCCGTCCACAGATCTGCCAAGAAACAGCTTTGGATATTCATCGATCAGATCGGAGCGATGTCGGTGACTGGCTACGAAATAGAAGTAGCCTTCTTGAAGCAGGTAGTCCTCAATGCCGCTCATCACCATGGCGGCATAACCATCACTCACTTCGGGTACGAGGACACCTATAGTGAAGCTGCGCTGCGTGCGTAGGGAACGTGCGAAGAAGTTCGGCCGGTAATTGAACTTTCTTGCGGCGGCGAAGATGCGATCCTTGGTGTCCTGCGGGATAGAGTCGGCGACCGGGGACCGGTTGATGACAAGTGAGACGGTTGCCGGGGACAGCCCAAGGTGGTCGGCTAATTTCTTGAGGCTCACCGGCCGGTCTCGTCCGGCGCGCTTACTCCCGTCAGTATTCGATTTTCGAGGCACGGCGAAGTCTCGCACAAGCAGAGTTGACTGACAAGCTTTGAGAAGATGCAGGCAAACACGACGCGACTCGCACCGGGTCGATCAATGTCTTGGTTGGGTTTCGCTCAGTATGGTGGTGAAGCTGCGACCACCGAAGCTGAACCCCTGCTGAATCCGTCCCGTGACAGCTACTTTCAATCCGTTGCTCGGTACGCCAAAACCATTGCTGTACACCCAAAGCGTGCCGGTGCCATCGTTGACCTCGTACATTCCACGCCCGAGAGCGCCGTAGGAATCGACAACTTTCCCCGCGATGGTCACCTCTTTTCCTGCGTATCGTCCGGAATCGCTCGTGATTTTGGCGATGGAGTCTCGAGGGGGACACCCCGAAAGCGCGAGTAGTGTCACAAACACGAGTGCCAATGAGCCGACGCGCCTTACGAAACATCCAGAAGAGCAGCTCTCGGCGACAGTTGTCATCTTGTGCACGGCTTCGATTTTACGCCCGCAAGCAGCGATAATGACGGACCCTGGAGCGGCCCCGGATTCCCGAAGCCGAGCGCCTGTTCTCATCATCTACTCTGGTGAGGCTTTCATGGAACTGCAGGACTTTCGTCGACTATTTGCCTATGACGACTGGGCCAATCGCGAGGTGCTCGCGTCGTTTCAAAGCGTGGGTACCACGCCGCGGCGATGGATAACACTATTGGCGCATATTCTTGGTACCGAATATGTCTGGTACTCGCGTCTGAACCGGGAAGTTTCACCCATCGCGGTATGGCCGGAACTGAGCGTCCAAAATTGCGAGCTTCACGTCATTGCGTTGCAGCGCATCTGGGGCGACTACCTGGCCGCGCTCAAGCCAAGCGATCTCTCGCTTGGTATCTCATACCGGAATACGAAGGGCGAGTCGTTTACCAGTTCAGTTGCCGACATCCTCCAACATGTAACCATGCACTCTACCTATCATCGAGGACAAATCGCCGCCGACATGCGCGCCAACGGACATACGCCTGCGTACACAGATTTCATTCATGCCGTGAGACAACAGAGAGTGGGGTGAATCGGATGAAGGATGTCAAATTCCAGGTTGTTCGCGCCCTTCAACTCGGAGCTGCGGTGGTGATTGTATTGTTGATTATGTTCTATACGGGGCCATGGAATGTGTGGCGGACCGTGGGACTAATCGTTGCCTTACCATCGGTGATACTTCTTTTCATCGCGCGTTTTCAGCTCGGACGATCCTTCGCAGTGACGCCGCAAGCCAAGGTGCTGGTGACCACCGGCTTATATTCAAAGATTCGTAATCCGATGTATGTTTTTGCCTTTCTACTTCTGACTGGGTTCCTGATCGCTTTGCAGAAGCATTACCTGCTTCCACTGCTAGCGGTGTTGGGAACGGTGCAGATTATCCGGGCGCGACAAGAAGGACGAGTGCTGGAAGAAAAGTTCGGAGAACAGTACCGTCAGTACCGAAAGGGTACTTGGTTCTAGCGCGACCATGCGGAGTCGTTCATCTACGTAACATATTCTTCGCGATGAAGAACACATTTGCCGGCCTTTCGGCCAGCCGTCGCATGAAATACGGATACCACTCGGTACCGAACGGAATGTAGACGCGCATGCGCCAGCCGTTTTGTACGAGCTGCTGCTGAAGGTCGCGCCGAATGCCGTGCAGCATTTGGAACTCGAAAGAATCGCGCGCGATGTTTTCGCGCAAAGCAAACGCTTTGGCTTCATTGATGATGTGTTCATCATGCGTAGCCAAGCCGTGATAGATACCGCTTTTCATCAGGGTCTTCATCAACTTCACATAGTTGGCATCAACATCGGCCTTCTTCTGGAACGCAATCTCGGGCGGCTCTTTGTAGGCACCCTTGCACAGCCGAATTCGTATGCCATCGGCGAGCAGATCGTTTACATCCTGCTCGCTACGGTACAAGTAAGACTGAATTACCGTCCCGACCTTGCCACGATTCTGCGGCTCCCGGTGTAATTGCCGGACGAAGTCCAGCGTGCGCTGGGTGTAAGGCGAGCCTTCCATGTCAACTCGGACGAAGCTGTTCAGGGTAGCGGCTTTGGCGACCAGGCCGCTTACCAAGTCGTGAGCAAGGTTCTCATCGACGTCCAAACCCATGTGAGTGAGCTTCAGACTGATGTTGGCCTGCAACTTACGGGCGGCAATGTCATCAAGCAGTTGATGGTAGAGCGCGGCGCTGGATCGGGCCTCGTCCGCGTTAGTGACGTTTTCGCCGAGGTTGTCAATCGAGACGGTCGCACCTGCCTGATTTACCTGCTGGGTGGCGCGAAGCACATCTTCCACCTGGGTTCCGGCTACGAAGCGGGTAGAAATGCGACGGCCAATCGGGGATCTTTCGGCGATGGAGCGCAACGAGCGGCTCTCGGATAAGGAAATGAAGAGCGCTCTCAGCACGGTCGGCTTTCCAGAAAGTTATAAGTGCGGAACATGAACAGAATGTTGTACCACACGGGGCGCATACGCCGAATATGACGCACGTCACAGGGTAGTCTCCGCCTGGCTCAGCTTTCCGTCGCCAGCGACCGAGCTATCAGACCTGAGGACCGAGGAGTGCGGCCTACCCAGGCATCTCCAACGTGGAATTTCGCGTCGGAAGGCAGTGTCGTCCCCGGAATCGAAGAAAGTGGTGCTGGTAGCGGTCGCCGCAAACCTTGCGATCGCCCTCTCCAAGTACATTGCAGCGGGAGTCTCCGGAAGTTCTTCGATGATGGCCGAGGCATTCCACTCGACCGCCGACATGGGTAACGAACTACTCCTGCTCTGGGGTATGCGCCGGAGTCGTCGACCGCCCGATGAACAACACCCCTTCGGACATGGTAAGGCTCTGTACTTCTATTCTCTGCTGGTAGCGATCTATATCTTCCTGATCGGGGGTGGACTGGCTTTCCACGAGGGAATTTCAGCGTGGAGAAAGCCGCCGAGCGAGGCAAGCACGATGTGGAGCTACATCGTCCTGACGGTCGCCCTTGCCTTCGATGCTTATTCCTGGACAATCTCCTACCGCGAACTTCGGTCCCGGCGCCACCCGGGCGAGACCACGTGGAGCGAGATTCTCAGCAGCAAAGATCCGACCGTCTACACAGTGTTTCTGGAAGATTCGGCCGGCATCGCGGGAACCCTGATTGCAGGGACAGGGATTTTCTTAGCCCATCGGTTCCATGATCCCCGGTTCGATGCGGCTGGATCGTTGATTATCGGTTCACTTCTTGCAGTGTTAGCGGTTCTGCTCGGGCGCGAAAGTGGCGCGCTGCTGGTGGGGGAGAGTGTTAACTCGCGTCATGTCCGCGAGATCCGAGAAATCATTCACCGCGATCCTTCGGTTGAGCGGGTGGGAGACTTGCTGACGATGCATCTAGGTCCGGAAGAAGTCTTGTTGAATGCCGAAATCAAGTTTCGCGCCGGATTGAACGTCCAAGAACTCGAAAAAGCGATCGACCGCCTGGAAAAGACGATACGGCAACGCGAACCCAAAATAGTCAGAATATTCATCGAGGCGGAGGCGCTTCGAGGCGATGACAGAAGAAGCACACCGGACGCCGCTGCTTAATGCTGGTGTTCTTCGAGGAATTTTTCGGCTTCGAGCGCTGCCATGCAACCTGAGCCTGCCGCCGTAATTGCCTGCCGATAGCGACGGTCTTGCACATCGCCGCAAGCAAAGACACCTGGAACACGGGTAAATACGTTATTGGTGGTTTTCAGATATCCGTCGGCATCGGCGTCCAACTGGCCTTCGAAGATCTTCGCATTCGGAATGTGTCCGATCCCTAGAAACATGGCGCTTGCCGGCATCTCCCATGACTCGCCGGTTTTGGCGTTGCGTAGCTTCAGCCCGGTGACTTCCTTTTTGGAAGCGTCCAGCACGTCATCGACAACTGTGTCAGTGAGGAACTCAATTTTGGGGTTCTGGCGCGCGCGGTCGAGCATGATTTTGGAGGCGCGGAACTCGGACCGGCGGTGAATGAGCGTCACCTTGGTTGCGAAACGCGTCAGAAACATCGCTTCTTCCATGGCAGAGTCGCCCCCACCAATCACGGCGATCTCTTTTCCCGAGAAAAAGAAGCCGTCGCAAGTAGCGCAGGAAGATACGCCGTGACCGATGAGCGCTTGCTCGCTCGCCAGCCCAAGCCATCGGGCGGAAGCGCCGCTCGCGATGATCAGAGTGCGGGTCTGAACGGTCATGTTGCTCAGCGTCAATGTGTATGGCGATTTGCTGAGATCGGCTTTATTCACATGGCCCATGTGGTATTCCGCGCCGAACCGCTGTGCCTGCTTGCGCATGTTCTCGATCAGTTCGGGGCCTTGAATGCCTTCGGGAAAACCAGGGAAATTCTCGACGAGGGTAGTCAGGGAAAGTTGCCCGCCCGGCTCATGGCCTTCGATCACCAGCGGCTTCAAGTTGGCACGTGCCGTATAGAGGGCGGCCGTGTGACCCGCACATCCGGA
>JBPYEW010000005.1:0-7002 GCA_051984555.1 Terriglobales bacterium
ATTTGCCCCTGGTGGAGGAACCTGCTGTACACAGCTCCGGGTACCGCCTGATCGAGGTCCGCATCATCGAGCACAACAAATGGCGTGTTCCCACCAAGCTCGAGGGCGAGACGCTTTATCAAAGGGCCCGTGACCGCGAGATCCGCAATGTGCTTGCCGACCGCAGTCGATCCCGTGAATGAAATCAAACGTGGAGCCGAATGCTTCACGAATGCATCCCCAATTTCGCTGCTCGATCCCACCACAACATTGAGCACTCCCTGAGGCAGGCCGGCTTCTTCAAAGAGTTTGGCCAATAAGAGACCTCCCGTAATCGGGGTCTCCTGGGAGGGTTTCAACACCACGCTGTTGCCCAGCGCGATTGCAGGCCCAACAGAACGCTGAGCCAGGTAGATCGGAAAATTCCAGGGGCTAATCACTCCAATGACGCCGAGCGGATGTCGATACACACGACTCTCTTTGCCTGCTTCATCAATCGGCAGAATGCGGCCAGCGACTCGATGCGGAAACGAAACTGCCTCCAGGGTGATGGCATGGAGCATTTGCCACTCCACGTCGGCTTTGATGCGCGTGCTTCCTGCCTCACGTATAAGCCAATCCACAATCTCGTCGCGACGCCTCTCCCTCAGGTCGGCGCAGCGGTGCAGGACGGCGGCACGCTTTGCCGGAAGCACGCTCGCCCATGAGCTCTGAGCTTCCGCCGCAGATCGATATGCCTCGTCGAGATCAGAAAGGTCGGCCATGGAGATTTCAGCCACAATCTCGCCGCTGTATGGATCGTTATCCTTCAGCGTCCGGTTGGCATGTCCCGTTCGCCAATCCCCGTTGATGTACTGGCCATCGAATCCCGAATAGTGAATGAGTTTCCTGGCAATTGTTTCTACCTTTTCGGTCAGCGTCGCAAGCTGAGCAGACATTACGTTCTCGATTCTGAAGTTCTTAGCTTCTGGTATTGGCCCGGCGGATTTGTAAAACGATCCTTCCCGGGACGTGGCCTTTTCGAATACGCTCATGCGCGCGTGCGGCCTGCGCCATTGGGTACACTGCCGCAATTGGCACGCGCAGCCGAGCCTGGTTCACCGCGCGCTCTAACTCATCAAACTGGCGCCGGCCAGCCTCCGCATCGTAAGGGATTAGCTGAAATGTGGAGCGGCGATGTGGTGCTGGTTCTACTCCGTTCGGATAAGCAACTCTTCCGCCGCGCCTGACCAGCTCAAGGCACTCTGCGAGCACGCTGCCGCCCGCGAGGGCAAGGACGCAATCGATACTGCCGCCGGCAATTTTGTTGAGTTGTTCCGGAGCATCTTTTCGCCGCGGATCAAATACGTCGTCCGCTCCCAGTTGTCGGACCAATGCAGTGGCTTTTCGTCCGGAGGCTGTCGCCAACACGCGTGCCCGCAATCGCTTCGCAAACTGAATTGCGAGTGTGCCGACGGAGCCGGTTGCTCCGAAGATCAGGACAGTTTGTCCCCGGCGGACGCGCAAGTGATCGTCGATGCCTTGCAGTGCGGTCAAACCCGGCACTGGGGCAGCACCCGCCGATAGAAGATCAAGCCGGCGAGGGACGCGGGCAGCGCTCTCGGCTTTCAGGACCACGAACTCCGCGTAAAATCCGCCGGCATAGCTGACTGCGTAAACTCGGTCTCCCGCAGCAAAGCGCCGCACTCGCGCTCCGATGGCGGAAACAATTCCGGCTCCATCAGTACCGGGGATAAGAGGAAATTTGGGTCGACCGTACGGTCGCCAGGAACCGTCTCGCACGGACGTGTCCCACACCCCGACTCCCGCGGCATGCAGCGCAACCTGAATTTCTCCTGGCCCTGGCTGCCGGATCGGGAGGGTGTGCAACTTGAGAACAGAAGGCGGCCCGAACCGGTCAAGCGCCGCGGCCTTCATGGTTGCGCCCGCGTTTGGCTTGCCACGCTGTTTTGGTTGAGCTTTCGTAAGCATAGCCTCCATTCGTTCAGATTCGTAGTGGACGGTCAAGGTTGATGCCGACCCGACTAGAGCAATTGAAGAGCTGCAGTTTTATCACGTACAGCTGAAATACCTTAGCTGGCTGTTTTGAGGTCGTGGTGTGATTCATCAATCATCCCATGCAAATGCGCGACTGCATTCTCAATATCGAGATGTTTGTATTGTCCCGCTCTGCTCTCCGCCGAAAGCAGCGCGCATCGATGCACTTTCTTGAAGTCACCGTAAGGAAACTTGTACCTCTTCTTGGTGTCCCGGCTTTGTTGGTCGTCGACTGCCAGATGCCACTTCGCGTACGCGTCGAATCCATAGGAACGAATGAACTCGTTTTCTTCGTTCGTCGAGGGCTGGTGTTCACTCCACGCATCTCTTTCGTCAAACATTACTTTCCCTTGCTGGATCATCTCTTTCGCATGTTGGAATGCTGCCTTGTTTAATTTAATGCCCATTTCTCACCTCAAATGAGGAGGTCTCGCTGGCCGTGGCAGTGGGCCGGGAACCGGATGCGGCGGAACTTCGCGGTCCCGCATTGGAGGCACAGGTCGCCCCATCCTTAATTCTTCGGCCTGTGCTGGTTCGAGTGGTCGCCCCGGATGCGCCAACATGGCGTGTTGTCTTTGAACAAACGGTACGATGGGTCGAGCTGGCGGCATTCTTGTGACCAGTCTCTGAGGCTCGGTTCGCGGCAGAGGCGCAGGAGCGGTTCTGGCAGGGGCACTTCTTGTAATCGTGCCTGCATTCGGACGAGGGGCAGCTGATCTTGCGATGGGAGTGGCCGTCCTTGCAAATCGAGGTTGCGGGCGGACAGGTGGAGCAGAAATCGGTCGGCCTGGCAAGACTGCTTGTTTCGTCGGGTTAGCAGAAGGATGAGGAATCACCTGCGCTCTGGCCAGTTGTTCTGGACTGATTCGCACTATCTGTCTTGCAACCGGCTGTCCGCCGCTGAATACCTCTTGTGGAACTGCAGTTGTTGCAACGGTTTTGTAGGCGTAGTTGACGTTTCGGATGTTCGTGGTATTCGTGATATTCGTTATGTTTGTTACGTTTCGAATATTGGTGATGTTGACGACATTCAGATAATTCCCACCATAGTGATACCAGGGAAAGAACGGTTCTCCTGGCCCCAGTGGGAACCAACCCACCAACCCTAGGCTGATCGACAATCCCGGTCCTCCTAAGAACCCGACGAAAGCCGGCGCATAGACTGGAACCACAGAAAAGGGGCCAGGCAGCCATCCCCAGTTTGCTCCGACAAGCACCCATCGTCCGAAATGAAACGGACAAAAGCCCCAAGGCTCGTCCTCGACCCATGTCCAGCCCCATGGATCGATCCAGACCCAATGACCGAAACGGTATGGCACCCAGCCAACAGCCACGGTTGGAAACCAAACTGGTCCGTAATCGACGACGTTACTCCAGTGTCCGTATTCGTCGAGATCGTCAAAACCGGGGGTTGAAGGATTCACGTAGTCGGCTGATCTCGCCGAGGTCACACGAAGATCACGTTCCTCACTCCATGCATCGAAGGCATCCGGAGGGGGTATCGGAACGGGTTCAACGTCGATCTCATCCTGACCCAGCAACTTGACGGCTTGACCGCTCTCAACACTTTCAGAGATGCCTCCGCCGGTTGTTTCTAACCGTCCACTGATAACTGTTACCAGTGTCTGGTCGCCACCGGGATCCACGTCGATCCGGTATTTACCGGGATCGAGAAGCGTCAGCGCTCCATTTGGTGTGTCAATCTCCGCGGTTTCACCGGGCGACAATTGTCGAACCGTAACACGAAGTGAGCCTTCGTCCACCCCGAGTTGCATCACTTGATCGTTGAGATTCGCGATGGTCAGATCCGTGCGTTCCCACATGCGCGCCGTGTACGGTCCGACTTCCAATTCCGCTCGTGCGCCCTGATCGGTGTAGATGCGATCGCCGGTCGTCGCCGGGAAGTTAAGCGCTGCTTGGCTCCATTGCTCCACGCCTGCGCGCAGAAACGAAACTTCGCCCTTCAAAGCGCTGATCCGTGCAACCCGCGCAGGAGGATTGTCCCCGTCGGCGTTGTCTTGACCGCGCACGTACGCCGATAGTGCCAGGACCACATCGGCCACGCACACAAGTGAGAACATCCGTCGAAGGGTTGTCCAATGAGAACGTATATTTCCCGCGGAGATGTCTCGCGCCATGTTTGCACTCGTGAGCTGTAGACTAAGCTGCTTTCGATGGACAGTCCGGACACTTGGCTTGGATATCTTCCTTATGGACGCGCAGGTAGTTCTCGAAAGACTCCCACCAGTGAGGCTTGAGCTGGCTTACACCGGAAGCGGCCTCTTCCGCTCGCACAGCGGATTTTGGCCGAAGCGTTACCTTGCCGCTGCCAGGCGCAGGATCTGGAAAGACCGATGTGATGCGTTCCGGGAAAAGGTCAGCGGCAGTCAGTTCGCGATCTTCTGGCTGGCTGGCTGGTCCCGCGGAATTGTGCTGACTGGATGGCGCCTCTCCGGGCATTGTGATGATCCGGTCTGATCCCTTCAGGTGCATGACCGGCTCCTCGTCCCAGTATTTTTCGAAAGCGAGTTGATAGTTTTTCCATTCATTGCCTGATTTCGGAGCCTCATTGTCGTAGCGTGGGGCGTGCTCGATCTGCTCTCGCGTTACATTCGCGGCGAGATTGGCATCGTCGTTCTTATCGCCGGCGATAAGCTCCGCAGGAAGCAAGAAGGTTTGGGAATCAAGCCAACCTTGACTGTCCACCACTAAATACCGGATCTGCATCGTCTCGTGGTCAACAATTACATCAGAGACGTCTCCCAACTTACTACCATCCGCTCCGCGAACACTTGTGCCGCGGATATCGCGAATGTCCTCTGGAACAACTTGAGTTCCAACACTGGCGTTGTGGGTCATTTCAAGTGCCTCCGTCTTATGCCTCGCGGCGAAATCAAAGATCGCAGGGAAGGCTTGCCCAGACTGGCAGACCTTGTCGTATTCTTCTGCTAGTCGCCTTGCCCAAGAAAAAGCTTCAGGTAAAGCACGGGAACAAATCAATTGGGCTGAGCTCGTAAAGCCGTCTACATCTTCCGATTTAGCGGCTCTGGCTTTGGAAGAAGAGCAAGGGAGGCCAAGAACGAATGCAAGAGCGAACTAGGATCGCCCAAGAGGGCTTCGTCGCGACGAAACAAGCTTTCCTCGAGCCCAGGCATCTGTTCGCGCCGTTCTTCGTGACGTCGAAGGTTGGATTTGGCATCTGCGACAGACAGCTTCGATATCAAGCGATTAACGGCGCCCTCGCCGCGACAAACCGCAGGTCACCAGGAGATCACTTGGGCGCCACCATACATGACGTTTTGGGGCATGTCGCTGCAGAAGTCGAGCAAGCTTTCGAGCGTGTGTTGAGCGCAAAGAAGCCAGTGCTGAAAGAAATCTCCGGAAGAATTCCGACGAGAGAAGACGTAGTCCACTGGATTGCCAATTACTTCCCCGTCAAGGATTCCAGCGGCAAAGTGCGCGGCCTTGGCGCGATCGTGGTAGAAGTCACGGAACACAAAGCATTGCAGGTATCCCTTCAGCTTCTCGGTCAACAACTGCTGCGCAGCAAGGAAAACGAGCACACTCGGATCGTGAATGAGATGCATGCTTCGACCGTCAAATATCAGGCGGCGCTGAAGCGAAGCCTGTCTCAATTAGTTCGCCCGATTTGGCAATCTGCGGATCGAGCTTCTGTGCTTGCGCAATCCTCTGAACTGTTGAAGCATTTTCCCGTTGTTCCACTCGAGAGCATGCGTACGGCCGGGAGGCTCTTTCGGGAAATTGAGCAGGACCCTAAGCTCCGGGAAGGGCTGTTCGCAAGGATTGCGAACGATCCGCAATTGCAGCGTCGCATCTTGCAGGCACTTTCGAGGTACCCCGACGCAGAAACAGAGCTTGTAACAGAGTTCGCCAAAAGGCTCAACCTGAGGCGATGGCTGGTAAAGATCGCTGGCCGTACACTCTAGAGAGATGCCTCACGGATCGATTTTAGGTTCCAGCGCGTGCGCGATGAGAAAAGGCCGGGTCCGAGGAGGGAGACGAACCCGGCCTTGCGGGGCGCCACGGGGCACGATCTCTAGCGACTTGCTCGTTTTCCACTCGCAGGCTCGAGCTTCTGCTCTAGCTTCTCCAACTTCGCCCTCGTCTGGTCGTACTGCACAAAAGAGGAAACCAGGTCAGACAGTTCCCGCGCTGTTTGGGCGTTCTGCCGCAGGTAGTCCGCGTATTCACCCGTCTTGGGCCGAGTACGCTCCTGATTCAGATGATTGATGGCCGCAGTGGTATTAGAGGCGAGTTCTTTCAGGAGAGGCACCATGCGATCGATCGCCTGTCGTTGCCATTGCGATGCTGAATCGCGGGAGGCCTCGAGTCTCTCCACGATCTTTCCCATATCGTTCACATCTTCCTTCATGGTCTCAAGCATCGACGCATGAGTCTCCCAACTCACGTCCGATCGTGTTAAGGACTCCATCTCGTCCGCATCCCTGCTCAAATCCGCGGCCTTCTCTCTGGCCTCGGATAGCAATTGCGTGACTTGAGGGTTTTCTTCCGTACTCTTGACTGCTAAGAGCACTGGACCTGCGAGTGACAGGAGTAACGCTATCAGTGCACCAGCCGCAATGCTGTGGGAACTTCCTCGGGAAGTGTTCATACACCATCTCCTTTCCTATAACTAAGTTCGTTTCTCTGCCACTTGTTCGGCAGAGGGAGACGCCGGCGGGCAGCGTAGCGCAAACTAGAAACCGCCGTCACTGTCGCCCGATAAATGCGTCAAATATCAATTGTGATTCTGTTATCCACGGAAAGAATCCCCGGCGCTGACCAGGCTGCTCGTTCCGCCTCCTGCTTTTCCGCCCAGGATCGAACCGAACCTCTCAAAATTGCTTTATTGCCTTGCACCTCAACCGTAATCCGGGCTGCATCTATCTCGGCATTCCGTACCAGTGCATCTTCGATCTTCTTCTTAAGTTCCGACGGAGTTGTCCGAGGGGTCACCGAGATAAG
>JBPYEW010000006.1:0-10638 GCA_051984555.1 Terriglobales bacterium
CGGCAAATGCGCGGGACGCGATGCCGCATGGAGGCCAGCTGGTTATTGAGACTGCCAACGTCAGATTGGATGAAGAATACGTTCATCGCAGGCCTATCGTGCCGGCCGGCGAGTATGTCCTGCTGACCGTCACCGATACGGGAAGCGGCATACCATCCGAGCACCTGCCGCATATCTTCGAGCCATTTTTTACCACGAAAGAGAAAGGCAAAGGCACAGGGTTGGGATTGGCGACGGTATACGGGATAGTGAAGCAAAGCGGAGGATTCATCTGGGTCTACAGCGAAGCGGGAATGGGAACGACATTCCGCATTTATCTTCCGCTAGCAGGAAGTGACAGCAATCAGAATGGCGCAAGGCTGGACATCGCCAAAGAAGCTCTTCGCGGGTCGGAAACAATCCTGCTGGTCGAAGATGAGGAGGCGGTACGAAGATCGTCCTACGAGTTCCTGGCGAAATGTGGGTACAACGTGCTCGAAGCGAGGGATGGCGGCGACGCGATTCTGGTGGCGAATGGCGATCAAGGGACGATCGACCTGATGATTACCGATGTCGTGATGCCGCACTTCAGCGGAAGCGATGTGGCTCAGCGGCTGGCTCGCAACCGTCCACACATGAAGGTGCTGTATGTTTCCGGGTACGCCACACCGACGCTTTTACAGCACGGGGTGCATACAGGAGAGGCGATGTTCCTGCAAAAGCCGTTCACGCTAAGGACGCTGGGGCTGAAGATACGACAGGCTCTCAGCGTGGAAGAGGGCGCCGGTCCTGTGCAGGCCGGGTAGCTCTAAGTTCATTCGGGGACCCGGACGAGGCGTCCCTTCCGCAAATAGAAGTCCGAACCGCGCCAATGAATTTTGTGCCCAGCGTAGCTGGCGAGCCACACGAGGACGAATATCACGTCACGCACGGGAATGAGCCACAGCCAATGAATTCCCCAAAGGTCGCGTAGCACTCTACGTCCGACGATCCATGCCATCGCTTCGCGAAAACAAAGCGTGGCAAGCGCAAAAATCCATGCCCAAATAGAGCCGCCAGAAAGCACGACCGCAGCGAGCGCCCATGGAAGGCCAAATGTGAGGATTAGCCCAAAGTATCCCCAAGGGCGCGAATCGCGCACAGCACGCGCCCATCGCAATTGGTGCGCGACGAATTCGCGAAATGAATAGTGAGGAAGAAAAGTTTCCACGACACAGTCCGCCAGCCGTACGTCAAGTCCTCGCTGCGCGATGCGTGCGCCAAGCTCGTAATCGTCGGCCAAGTAGTCGAGAAGCGATTTGAAACCGCCGACTGCGTCCAATTGTTGCTTACGAAATGCCAGAGTGGAACCGAGGCCAAACCGTACTCCGCCTTCCACAACTTCAGCAGAGAGAACACCGGCAGAAAAATCAGTGCTGATGCCGATGGCCTCCAGGTGACTTCCAAATGTGGAGGCGGGAACTCCACGGTAGAGAGCGGTGACGAGGCCGACGTGCTCATCTGCAAGAGGCGTCATGACGCGCTGCAGGTACTCGGGTTCGACGCGGATGTCGCTGTCATTTACAACAAGGTACTGGTGCCGTGCTTCGCCGACCATCTGGGCGAGGTTACTCACTTTTACGTTGGTGCCAAGGATCTCCGAGCAGACCATCAGGCGAATTCGGCGCGATGGAAATTCGGCAATCAGCTCGTTAACGAGGGAGATGGCCGGATCATCTGGGTCGCTAACGCCAAAAATAATTTCGTATTCAGGATAGTTTTGCAGGCAGTGGCTGCGGAAGCTCTGGTACATCTCGGGATCCGTGCCTTTGAGGGGCTTGAGAATGGAAACAGGCGGGTGAAACGACGTTGGCTTCGCATCGCGCGGTCGGCTACCCAGATATTTCAGTGCGCTGTAAATGGAGAGGCAGTAGTAGCCGATTCCGGCGACGGTGCCGGTGACGGCGACTGCTTGTGCAATCCGCAAAGCGAGATGGGGCATTCGGGTGTACTTTACACGAAGCGTGGCATGGAACTCGGCGAGTAGAGGCAAATCTTTCGGCTCCCCCTGCCACGGCTCAGCCATTGCCCTGATACAAGCCTTGAAAACCTTTGAAAGGCACACCTTTCGTTGTTGTGGTTGGAAGCAAAGATTCAGTCGGCGCCGGAGACGATTCGGTTACTCGTAGCGTAGGGATTCGATTGGGTCGAGGTTGGCGGCCTTCCATGCGGGGTAAATGCCGAACAGTAGGCCCTCAGCCGCGGCAGCGCCGAGACCGAAGCTAGTCCAGGTCATGGACATGGTAGCGGGCAGCGAACTCCAGAGCAGTCGGATTGCATAGGTAAGAATTCCGCCGGCCATAATGCCAAGCACGCCACCCAGCAGCGTCAGCGTGATCGCTTCGAGAGTGAACTGCAACAGGATGTCGCGTTTGCGGGCACCGATCGCTTTGCGCACACCGATCTCGCGGGTACGCTCGGTTACCGAGACCAGCATGATGTTCATCACGCCAACCCCGCCGACAATCAGAGCAACACTCGATACCGCGAACATAAAGATGAAGATGCCGGCGGAGATCTGATTCCAGAAGTCCGACAGCGAGTCCTGCGTGAAGACGGCGAAATTATCGGGCTTATTGGGTGGAACGTGACGACGACGGCGGATCAGCTCCCGGATCTCGTCGATGGCTTTGGGCATGTCCTCGTGCGAAGTCGCCTTCACGCTGATCCAGTGATCTTTGCGCTCGGGGTGGAGTTTGTGAAAAGTGGAGAACGGAAAGATGACGATGTTGTCTTCCGGATTCTTACCTCCAGCAAAAGCACTCTTGCGCGGCTCGCCGACGCCGATGACCGTGAACATCTGCCCGTCGATGTTGATTTCCTTGCCCAGAGCGTCCTGGCCATTGCCGAATAATTCAGCAGCAGTATCAGATCCAAGAAGGATGACAGGAGCGTGACGCTCCTCTTCGGCTTCAGTGAAATAGCGCCCATCGGCCATCTGCAAATCGTAAACGTCTTTCCAGGAGGCGGTATCGCCTTCGAGAATGGTGCTTTTCACTTTGTGGTTGCCATATTTCACGACGTAGGTGCCAGTACCAAGCTCCGGACGCGCGTAACGGATTCCCGTGGTCACAGCAGCAACATGCGGGAGATCTCTCAGCGCCATCGCATCTTCGTAGGTCATCTCCTTGCGTTTGCGCATTTCCTCGCTTGGCCGGCCAAACTGGAGGATATCCATGTGGTAGACGAAGATGAGGTTGGAACCGAGACTGCTAATTGAATCGGTGACATTCGCGTTAAGACCGCGAACAACGGACGAAATGCCGATCACGACCGCGACGCCGATGACAATGCCGAGCACGGTCAAGGCGGAGCGCAGCTTATTGCTGCGGATGGTATCCAAAGCCATCCGGACAACTTCACCGTAATCACTGCGGCGCATCATCGGACAATTTGCAATTCGGCCTGTGCAATCTCGCGATTACGTGGGTTTCAAGATCGCTGATTACCGAATCACGAAAGCTCCTTACATTTCAAATCTCAAGGCTGCAATGGGATCGAGCACGGCGGCGCGGCGTGCCGGATAGACACCAAAGAAAATTCCCACGCTGGCGGACACGATCAACCCCGCTGCCACGGCCCACAACTTGATAGCCGATGGCATGCCTATGACCGCCGTCACACCTTTTGCGATCCCGATTCCAAAAAGAACTCCGACCAGGCCTCCCACAATGGCCATCGTGGACGACTCAATCAGAAACTGCAGCAAGACATCCTTGCTACGGGCCCCCATGGCCTTTCGAATGCCGATTTCACGGGTACGCTCGGTAACGGAAACCAACATGATGTTCATGATTACGATCCCGCCAACAACCAGCGCGATCGCAGCAATGGCAATCATCGCAATGAAAAACGTGCCGCTGATGTTCGACCAAAGGCTAAGGAAGCTAGCATTGGTTTCGGCGGCAAAGCTGTCGGGTTTGCCTGGAAGATCGTGGCGACGAGCGCGGAGGATCGAGCGAGCATCGTCGATGGCAGCGTCCAGCTGCGTACCGATACCGTTCGCCTTTCCGGAGATCCGAATGCTGGTATGGGTGCCGTATTGTTTCAGGTAAGTCGTGATCGGGACCGCCACATAGTTATCGCGGCTTTGTCCGAGTGTCTTGCCTTGTTTTGTCCCAACACCAACGACCGTGTAAACCTGGCCTTCCAACCGAAGTTCCTTGCCGAGCGGGTCGATTCCCGGGAAAAGGTTGTCAACTACATCAGTACCAATGACAGCGACATTAGACCTGTAATTGAGATCATTGTCATTGATCATCCGCCCGGTCAAGAGGTCGAGGTCGAGGATTGCAGCCATCGAGGGAGTGAGGCCTCGTATCCATGTGTCGTTGATATTCTGCTCGCCGGATTTAACGTGTCCACTAGGGTTGAAGGTGGATGCTCCGACCATGGTGCAGCGTCGGCAACCCTCGAGCACGGCTTCGTAGTCCTCCATCGTGAGGTCTTTACGCTTCTCGCCTTCGAGAAATTGATCGGCGTTGGTGACAACAGGAGAGATTTTACTGATGATAAAGACGTCAGCGCCGAGATTAAAAACCTTCTCGGCGACGTAGGCATTGATGCCATTCACGAACGTCACCACGGCAATGACGGCGGCAACACCGATGACTACTCCGAGGAGCGTCAGCACGGAGCGCAACTTGTTCGCCCAAAGTGACTGGAGCGCGATGCGAATGGCTTCGATAGTGTTCATAAGCCCACGTTAGACCAAGGCTTCAGGAATGCTATACAAAACTTCAGGCTGCAGGATCAGAAGCAATGCCCGACGGCCGAAGCGGAAGCATGTTCAGTGTAACTCCAGTTGGAAGAACTTTGGGTTGGATGGCGGGGCGGGAAACAAAACACCCGTCGGGCGGGTGTGAGTACTTGTTTGTGGCAGCCGGACCTGTAAGCCGAATTCTGTCTACCGGATTGCTCCAGCAGGACGATCATTCCTCTGGGCCGTGCATTACTGAACGGCTCTAGCGACCTACCCGAAGGTTTGGCGAACCGAGCCAGTTCGCGCCGGCCGAAGCCGACTCCCTCCCTATTTGGTCTTGCTCCGTGTGGGGTTTGCCCTGCCCGCGCCATTGCTGACGCGGCGGTGCGCTCTTACCGCACCTTTTCACCCTTACCACAGCGTTGCCGCCGAGGCGGTATGTTTTCTGTGGCACTTTCCGTCGACCGAGCTTGAACCCGGCCTCCCGGACGTTATCCGGCACACTGCTCTGCGGAGTTCGGACTTTCCTCTATTACCCTTGACGAGCAACAGCGACCGTCCGGTCCAGCTGCCAACTGAACCATTATATTAGAAGTTTGTTTGGAGTTCCGGCTTCTGACGTCCGCCGAGGCGCCCGCGGTTCGAATACCTCCTAAGACCCGTCACACACATATGCGTCAGCGTCGCTTCAAGGCTTCGAGCTCGTCCAGAGTACGGGGCCAGTCGGATCCGAGCAGACGTGAGAGGCTGCGGTCGGCGAGCAGTTTTCCTCCTGTCTGGCATTTGGCGCAGTAGTCGGTTTCATTGTCGGCGTAACGGATTCTCTGGATCTTCTCGCCACACCTGGGGCAAGGCTCGCCATAGCGCCCGTGGACAGCCATTCCCTTCCGAAATGCAGTCACTTTTTCCGGGAAATCATGCGCGGCATCTTTCTGCAAGCGTTCGATCCAAACCTTGAGCGTCTGTCGAGTCGCGGTGAACAGGCGTTGTATTTCGTCTGGCTTGAGCTTTTGAGTGAGGGTGATCGGAGACAACTGCGCGGCATGGAGTATCTCATCCGAGTAGGCGTTACCGATTCCGCTGAGAATGCGCGGATCCGTGAGCGCACGCTTCAAGGTGCGGTTTTCGGCTGTCAGAGCTTTAGAGAATGCGTCCAGGTCGGCGGAGAACACGTCGATCCCGCCGGGGTCGTGGGCATCGAGCCCTTCCCTTCCCGCAACTACATATAAGGACGCCCGACGCTTAGCTCCGGCCTCGGTCAGGATGAGAGAACCATTCGGAAAATCGAAAGCGGCCAGTGTCTGGCGACCGGAGAGCTTAGCACCTGCAGCGCGCCAGTGAAGTCGGCCGGCAATCATCAGGTGTAACACCAGCCAGAGGTCTCCTTCGACACCAATGGCGATTCGCTTCCCTATCCGTTTCAACTCACGCACTTCCCGACCTTCCACATCGCTAAGGGAAGGCTGCACGCTGCGAAGGAGAAACGGACTGGCCAAGCGAACCTTCTGAAGCGGTTGTCCGAGGAGACGGACGCCAAGTGCATCGATGTAGGCCGTGATGTCTGGCAGTTCAGGCACGATTCGCTAGCTTACGACACTCTCATGCAGAGACGCGAGGTGAGAGGACATGGGTTCTGGTGCTAGTCTGTAGGCCTTGATGGAGAAAACCAAGGTGTCGCGATCTGGATTCGTCTGCTTGAGTGCTACTCTCCTCCTGCTGATGACGGTGAGTATGTTCGCCTCTGAAGAAGTGAAAACGGAAGCGGGGTTAGTTACAGGCAGTACGAACGCCGATCATACAGTCCGGATATATAAGGCAGTTCCGTTCGCCGCTCCGCCTGTTGGAGACCTGCGATGGAGAGCGCCTCAACCACCGCTGAAGTGGAGTGGCGTGCGGCAGGGGGATAAGTTTGGTCCAGTGTGCCTACAAACGGACGTCTACGGCGACATCACCTTCCGGGACAGCCAGCCCAGCGAAGACTGTTTGACCCTCAACATATGGATGCCTGAAAAACGGAACGACAAGCTGCCAGTCTTCTTATGGTTTTATGGCGGCGGCTTTGTAGCCGGCGGCTCCTCCGAACGACGGTACGACGGAGAGAACCTGGCGAAGAAAGGCGTCATGGTCGTAGAACCCAACTACCGCCTGGGAGTGTTCGGGTTCCTCTCTCATCCTGAATTGACCAAGGAGTCAGGACATGGCTCCTCTGGGAATTACGGATTCCTCGACCAAGTTGCGGCGTTGCGATGGGTCGTCAATAACATTGCTGCCTTCGGAGGCGATCCGCGGAATATCACTATCGGTGGCGAGTCGGCAGGGTCGTTTTCCGTAAACGCGTTAATGGCATCTCCTCTTTCTCGCCATATGTTCCAGCGCGCGATTGGCGAAAGTGGCGCCTTCTTCCCCAGCCGAACTCCAGGAACACTCCCGTTGAAGCCTTTATCGGAAACGGAACAGGTTGGGGTGAAGTTCGCCGAGTCGCTGGGACTGAAGACACTCGCGGAAATGCGCACGAAATCCGGTCAAGAACTGTTGCTTGCTGCTGCGAAGATGAATAACGGCTTCGAGTTCGCGTTTGGTCCCAACGTTGATGGATACTTCCTGCCGGCCGATCCGCGAGCGATCTACGCACGAGGAGAGCAGGCACGCGTGCCGCTGCTCGCCGGGTGGAACGCCGACGAAGCAAAGATGGAAATCTTGACCGAACCGCAGAAGTCGACCGCGAGGATATTTTCGGAGCAGGCACGCGAGCGGTTCGGCGGTGAGGCCAGCCAGTTCCTGAAACTTTACCCGGCTTCGAATGACAACCAGGCGCTTATTTCCGCAGAGCAGCTGTCGGGAGATGACTTCATCGCCTACTCCACGTGGAAGTGGCTGAACCTGCAGAACGAGACGGGCCGGGCCGTCGTATACGCATACCGCTTTGATCAAGCGCCCGCCGTCCAGCCGGGCGCAATGGTCAATGGAGTTTTAGCCAGCGAAGCCGGAGCCGAGCACGCTGGTGAGATACAGTACGTTTTTCAGACTTTGCTGTCGAAAGACGTGCCCTGGACAAAAGAAGACTTCAAGGTTTCAGATGCGATGTCTTCTTACTGGGCGAATTTTGTGAAGACTGGAAATCCGAACGGGGCCGACCTTCCACAGTGGCCCCAGTATGATGAACAGCATCAGTTCGCCGTTATGCACTTGATTGGCGAGAAAATCCAGGCCGCCCCAGAGGCGGAACGGGCGCGCTACGAATTTCTCGACAAGCATGCTCCCCGACCGGAGAGAACTGCCCAGCACTGACACGCAGTTCTATTCTTTCGGCGGTGAAGGTAAACGGAGCGCAGGTGGAGGCTCCGGTTCAGCTGAACCATCGGTCCGAGCATCGGAAGCGCCGAAGTTGAGGCCCGTTGCAGTGTTGTGATCGATTGCCTGACCCCGTCCCATATACATCGAGAAATCCCCGCGGACCTCGAGTTCGTGCCCCATTGCCGACAACTGCTGGCGCACTCCGGCGGGCACGCGATCTTCTATAAGGATGTTGCAGCGGATATCGAAATTGGTGTGAACCGTAAAGCGCGCAGTCTCCATGGCCGCCTGAAGATTCATTCCGTAGTCGACTACGTTAGAAACGAACTGCGCATGAGCAAGGGGTTGGTTGGCGCCCCCCATGATCCCAAAACCAATGTGATCATCGCCGTGTTCCATGAAGGCGGGAATAATCGTGTGAAATGGACGCTTGTGGGGAGCAAGCGAATCCGGTTTGCTCGGGTCCAACATGAACAACGCTCCTCGATTCTGGAGAGGAAATCCCATGCCGCGAACCGTGATACCCGAACCGAAATCTGAAAAATTGCTTTGTATTAACGACACGATGTTTCCTTCCCGGTCGACCGCCGTCAGATAGGTAGTGTCGCTGGATGGAGGATGACCTGCTTCTGTATTGCAATTGGCTTTGTGGGCGTCGATGAGTTGCGCACGCTGCTTGGCATAATCCTTTGACAGTAACCCGGCCACGGGCACTTTCGCGAATTTCGGATCTGCGTTGTACGTGGCCAGATCGGCATACGCCAGCTTCATCGCTTCAATTCGTTTGTGGATCTCTTCTGTACTCAGCGGGCCGTCATGAGATGGGGAGAACTGCTCCATGATGTTGAGCATTTCAAGTGCTGCCATTCCCTGGCCGTTGGGCGGAAGCTCATAAACTTTCCAGCCGCGATACGTCGTGGAGACCGGCTCCACCCACTCTGCCGAAAAAGTCTTGAGATCGTCGGCGGACATCGTGCCGCCGAGTTCCTGAGAAGTGCCGAGGATCGCCTTTGCTATCTCTCCTGAGTAGAAGGCCTGCTCTCCAGTAGTGGCAAGTAAACGAAGGGCTTTCGCAAGGTCAGGGTTGCGGTAGACTTCGCCCATTTTTGGCGCTTTCCCATCGACCAGGAATACACGGCGGCTTTCGGGATCTTTTTTCAACTTGTCTTCAGCACCACGCCAGTCTGAACCGATCAACTCCTGGACAGGGAAACCATTTTCGGCATAAAAAATGGCAGGATCGAAGACTTGCTTCCAAGGGAGATGACCGAAGCGCTGGTGTAGTTTGTTCCAACCATCTACGGCGCCCGGAACCGTAACGGTGTCTATGCCCGTCGTGGGCATTTTTGCAAATCCCTTGGATCGCAGGTGTTCAATCGTGAGTCCGGCGGGAGCCCATCCGCTGGCATTGAGGCCATAAAGCTTGCCGGACTTTGCATCCCAATAAATCGCGAACAGGTCCCCGCCGATCCCGTTCATGTCAGGTTCCATCACGCCGAGCGTGGCGTTGGCGGCGATGGCAGCATCAACGGCGGAACCGCCGCGGGATAAGATTTCCGCTCCTGCCTGCGACGCCTGCACCTGGCTGGTGGCAACGATGCCGTACTTCGAAATCACCATCGAGCGGGCATTGGTGCGGTCTTGCGGGAAGGCAAACGCGCAGAGAGCTATGACGCAGAGTAAGAACTGGTGAGAGCGCACGGGCTTCTCCTTTTAGGAACCGAATTGTCTTTGCAGGAGCCGAACGATGTCAACTCGGCAAGCGAGTGCTATGCTTCCGCGCATGCGAATGCGATGGAACACCGGCCTGGTATTTCTATTCATCTTTACGCTTGTCGCGCAACTCGAGGCGCGGGTCACTCACGTTGATGTTGCCACCCGGACGGATGTGCTCAACGGCAAGATATTCGGAAGCATAGGGCCGTATGAACGGATAACTGGCCGCGTCTATTTCTCGGTACCGATAACGAACCGGCATAACGCGCGGATCGTCGATCTCCGTAATGCTGTCAATGTGAAGAACGGCGAGGTGGAATTTTCAGCGGACTTCATTGCCATCCGGCCGAAAGATGCAAAGAAAGGTAACGGATCGTTACTCCTGGAGGTTCCGAATCGTGGACATGGACGGATCATCTCTCTTGTGGACGGCGGAGACTTCGACGTGAAAAACGATGGCGGGGATGGGTGGCTACTGCAAAACGGTTTCACAGTCGTCAGCCTCGGCTGGCAGTGGGATGCCGCCGGGGATGACGCGTTGCGACTGTTTGCCCCGATTGCAAAGGAGAATGGAAAGACCATCACTGGCCTGCTGCGAGGCGACCTGATGCCGTCGCAGGCCATGACTGAGATTCCGCTGGGGCACCTGATCATCGGAAATATTGGCGGAACCGAATACCCGGTGGCTGCGCCGGATGATGCTCATAACGTACTCACAGTTCGCGACTCACGAGATGCTTCGCGCACAGCTATTCCTCGAACTGACTGGCAATTCGCGCATATGGTTGATGGGAAGCTGACACCGAGCGACCGCTACATCCATCTTAATGGCGGCTTCCAACCGGGAAAGATTTATGAGTATGTCTACGTAGTGAAGGACCCGGTCGTCGCAGGTCTTGGGTTCGCCG
>JBPYEW010000007.1:0-7221 GCA_051984555.1 Terriglobales bacterium
GTCGTCGCTCCTGACCTGAACCTGATTCCCCAGGACCTTGCGCAACATCTCACCGAATACGTTCGCGGTGGCGGACACCTCGTCCTCGGTCCTCGCTCGGGCATGAAAGATCAATTCAACGCTTTGCTCCCGCAGCGTCAACCCGGCTTCCTGGTCGAACCCTTAGGAGCGCGGGTTGAGCAATACTATGCGCTGGAAAAAGATTTCCCTGTCTCCGGAACTTGGGGCAGCGGAGAAGCCAAAGTCTGGGCCGAACAACTCAAGCAAATCGCTCCCGACACACAAATCCTCCTCCGTTACGGCAAGAGCAATGGCTGGCTCGACGATCAGCCCGCCGCTATCACTCGTCCCGTCGGCAAGGGTCGAATCACCTACATTGGCGCGATTCTCGATGACAAACTGATGGACGCCGCGACCGGCTGGATGATTCAGAACAGTGGCGTCTCTCCTGTCCTCGGACCGGTTCCCGACGGCGTGGAAGTATGCCGCAGGAAAGCCGCGAACAAACAGGTTTTCGTCCTCATCAACTACGCCGACGACACTCAGCACATCACTCTACCCCGCACGATGCAGGCCGTGCTTTCCGGCAAACAGGAGACCGCACTCGACCTGCCGCGCTACGGTGTAGAAGTTCTGGTGGACGGCACCCGATAGAACAGGAGCTTCTCCATTTATCTACTCGGCATCGACGTTGGAACCGGAGGCACTCGCGCCCTGATCATCGACGATCAAGGTCACGTGATCTCCTCCGCCTCCGAGGACCACGCCCCGTTTTCGTCTCCCCAGATCGGCTGGGCCGAGCAGGATCCCAATGACTGGTGGCGCGCCACGGGAATCGCCGTTCGCAAAGCTCTCGCCAGTGCCAATCTGAAAGGTGACGACATCCGCTGTGTCGGCTTTTCTGGCCAGATGCACGGCGCGGTCATGCTCGACGAAAAAGACGAGGTTGTCCGTCCCGCCTTGATCTGGTGCGACGTGCGCACCGACCGGCAGTGTCGCGAGATCAACGAAAAGCTCGGCGCTCCCCGCGTCATCGAACTCACCAGCAATCCTGCTCTCGTCAACTTCACCGCCACCAAGTTCCTCTGGGTTCAGGAAAACGAGCCCGACAACTGGAAGCGCGTCCGCTCCGTCATGCTTCCGAAGGATTACGTGCGCTTCCAACTGACCGGCGAGCGTGCCATCGATGTCGCCGACGCATCCGGTACGCTCTTGCTGGACGTTGCTCACCGTCGCTGGTCGAGCGAAATGCTCAACGCAACTCGGATCCCGGAACAACTGCTTCCCCGGCTCTATGAGTCTCCGGACACTTGTGGTGCGGTGAGTTCCCGCGCGGCATCCGCTACCGGGTTAAAGCCGGGCACCCCCGTGGTCGCTGGTGCGGGTGATCAGGCGGCCGGCGCCACTGGAATGGGCATCGTCACACCCGGCGCTGTTAGCGCAACCATCGGCACCTCGGGAGTAGTTTTCGCCGCAACCGATCGTCCCGCCCTCGATCCTCAAGGACGCCTTCACACCTTCTGTCACGCAATCCC
The DNA here is from genome assembly GCA_051984555.1 of Terriglobales bacterium. GTDB lineage: Bacteria > Acidobacteriota > Terriglobia > Terriglobales > Acidobacteriaceae > Gp1-AA122. The sequence goes on from JBPYEW010000007.1 coordinate 1,536, forward strand.
AGGTCGCTGGCACGTTATGGGTGTCACCCAGGCTGCCGGACTCTCCCTGCGCTGGTTTCGCGACAACTTCGGCACCTCCGCTACCAACGGCCGCGATCCTTACGAGCTTCTTACCGCCGAAGCTGCCGCAGTCAAACCTGGGGCTGACGGCCTGCTCTGGACTCCTTATCTGATGGGCGAACGCACGCCTCATCTCGATCCCGAAGCCCGCGCTGCACTCGTCGGCCTCACCGCATCTCACGGACGCGGCCACATAGTTCGCGCAATCCTCGAAGGTGTTGCCTTCAGTCTTCGCGACACCTTCACGATCTTCGAAGAAATGCATTTGCCCGTTTCCAGCATCCGTCTCGGCGGCGGTGGAGCGCGCTCCACTCTTTGGCGTCAGATTCAGGCAGACATCTATGGACAGCCCGTAGAAATCGTCGAGGCCGAAGAAGGAGCGGCTTACGGCGCTGCCCTGCTCGCGGGAGTAGGATCAGGTGTGTGGTCGACCGTCGATGCCGCGTGCTCGTCCGTCATTCGCGTCGCCACCCGCGTCAAGCCTCAACCTCAAGTCATCGAATTAATGAACAAGCAGTACTCCGAGTATCGCCGCGTGTACGGCGCAACCCGTACCATCTATCGTCCCAGTTCTTAATGTAAAGGCACTCCTATGAACAATGGCAATTACGAACCTCGCCCCGATCACAAGTTTTCCTTCGGCCTCTGGACAGTCGGTAACCGCGGTCGCGATCCCTTCGGAGATGCAGTTCGCCCCGCCATTCCACCCAACGACATCGTCGCCATGCTCGCCGAAGTCGGTGCCTGGGGCGTAAACCTGCACGACAACGATCTCGTTCCCATCGACGCCACTCCCGCCGAGCGCGATCGCATCGTTTCCGAGTTCAAGAAAGCCTGCGAGCGTAACCGCATCGTCGTCCCCATGGCCACCGTGAATCTCTTCTTTCATCCTGTGTTCCGCGATGGAGCCTTCACCGCCAACGATCCGGAGGTTCGCGCCTACGCCATTCAGAAAACCATGCGCGCCATGGATCTCGGCGCAGAGTTGGGTGCCAAAATCTTCGTCCTATGGGGCGGACGGGAAGGTACCGAAACCGATTCCTGTCGTCGTGCCGATGTTGCCGTTCAACGCCTCCGCCAGGCAATCAACTATCTCTGTGAATACTCTCTCGATCGCGGCTACGGCTTCCAGTTCGCTCTGGAAGCAAAGCCTAACGAGCCCCGCGGTGACATCTACATGTCCACGACCGGGCACTACCTCGGTCTCATTCCCACGCTCGCCCATCCCGACATGGTGGGCGTCAATCCCGAAGTCGCTCACGAGCAGATGGCTGGACTCAACTTCATGCACGGCGTCGCGCAGGCATGGGAGGCCGGCAAGCTGTTCCACATCGATCTTAATGACCAGGCTCCCGGCCGCTATGACCAGGATTTCCGCTTCGGATCAGCCAACCCGAAATCCGCTTTCTGGCTTGTCAAGTTCCTCGAAGATGTCGGCTACGCCGGCTCCCGCCACTTTGACGCCCACGCATACCGCACCGAAGACTGCGAAGGCGTAAAAGACTTTGCTCGTGGCTGCATGCGCACCTACCTTGTTCTTAAGCACAAAGCCGAGCTCTGGAATGCCGATACCGAAATCCAGTCCATCCTGCGGGATATTTCCTCTGGTCGCGACAATGCTTCCAAGCTGGACCACTACTCGCAGGAAAATACAGCCGCCTTATTCAAGCGAGTCTTCGACAAGGACGCTATGCTCCGCAAACGTCTTCCCTACGAGAAGCTTGATCAGCTTACGATCGATCTACTCCTTGGCGTGAGATAGCCTCTCGCAAAATCCAGATTCGATCTCGGCCAACTCACCCGCGCACGAGAACACCTGTGCGTTCATTCGCGTGTTCACCTCACCGTCAACGACCTCTCTACTCTGCTTCAACGCTTCTGCCGAGTAGCCGGAAAAACGCCGCGTTTCGGGCAGCCTCGCCCACGTCTACGCATCTGAGCCTTATCACCCGTGGAGAATACATATGGATCCATTTAGAAGATTTCAACCAGCGGACGAAGGCAACTCCAGTCGATGGTTAACCGTTGGACGTTGGGGAGCGATCGCCGGCGGCAGTGCTCTTGCCCTGATCGGTCTCACCCGAAGGTCGAAGTCCGGAGCTGCACTCGCAGTCACCGGAGGCGCGCTCGCCCTTCTCGGTTCTCGAGTAAACACGGTCCCCGGACAACTAACTGCGCACGGCAGCGTACTTCTGAACTGCTCTCCAGAAGAGGCATACCGCTTCTGGCACGACTTTGAGAATTTGTCTCGCTTCATGCACCACATTTATTCGATCAACAAGACCGGCGAATCCCGATATCGCTGGACTGCTCTCGCCCCTCTCGGCGTCCGTCTCACCTGGGAAGCGGAAATTGTTGCTGACAGACAGAATGAGCTGATCTCGTGGCGATCCCTGCCCGGCTCTGAAGTCGAAGTGGACGGTTCCGTCGAGTTCCGCAACGCCCCTGCCAATCGCGGAACCATCGTTGAGTCCGTCGTAATCTATCGGCCTCCCGCCGGTGTTCTCGGGAAAAGTGTTGCGAAGCTCTTCGGCCGATATCCAAGCTTCATCATGCGGCAGGACCTGCGCCGGTTCAAAGCTCTCGTTGAGGCTGGCGAAATTCCCACCATCGAAGGTCAGAGCCATGGCCCGCGGTCGCGAAAGATCGCTGCCATGCGTTTCCTGAATCCCGACCAGCCAATCCGGCCTGAATCACGCGAAACGTTCAGCGCCGTTCGGAGGACAGCATGAAAGCCGTTTGTTGGATGGGCACCGAAAACATTACTGTCGAGAACGTCCCGGATCCCAAAATTCTCAACCCGCGTGACGCGATCGTGCGAATCACCAGCACCGCCATCTGCGGCTCCGACCTGCATCTTTATGGCGGATACATTCCAACCATGGAACAGGGCGACATACTCGGTCACGAATTCATGGGCGAGGTCGTCGAAGTTGGCTCCGGCATTCAGGCCGACAAGTTGAAGGTCGGCGACCGCGTCGTCGTGCCCTTCACCATCGCCTGCGGCCGTTGCTTCTTCTGTCAGCAGCAGCTCTGGTCGTGCTGCGACAACTCCAACCCTAATTACTGGATTGCCGAGCAGCTAATGGGGCACTCGCCGTCCGGCCTCTTCGGCTATTCCCACATGACAGGCGGCTACGCCGGCGGACAGGCGCAGTATGCTCGCGTACCCTTTGCCGATGTCGGTCCTCTGAAAATTCCTGACGGCATTCCTGACGACAAGGTCCTCTTCTTGTCCGACATATTTCCCACCGGCTATTTCGGTGCCGTGAACTGCGATATCAAGCCGGGCGATACCATCGCCATTTGGGGTTGCGGTCCTGTCGGACTGTTCGCCATTCGTAGTGCATTCATGCTTGGCGCCGAACGTGTGATTGCCATCGACCGTTTCGACTACCGTCTGCGAAAAGCACATCAGGCCGGCGCCGAAACCATCAACTATGAAGAGGTGGACGATGTCGTCCAGACCTTGAAAGACATGACGGCGAATGTTGGCCCCGACGCATGCATCGACGCGGTGGGCATGGAAGCGCACGGTCATGGTGTGGTGTACGCCATGGATCGTGCTAAACATGCGCTGCGGATTGAGAGCGACCGGCCCATCGCTCTCCGCGAAGCCATCATGGCTTGCCGAAAGGGTGGCACCGTCTCCATTCCCGGCGTCTATGGAGGGTTCGACGACATGATTCCGATGGGCGCGTTCATGAACAAAGGCCTGACCATGAAAACCGGTCAGACCCACATGATGCGCTTCATGCAGCCGTTGTTTGAACGAATTCAGAACGGCGAAATCGACCCGAGCTTCGTCATCAGCCACCGCGTGCCTATCAACGAAGCTCCCAACATGTATAAGGTCTTCCGCGATAAAGAAGACGAATGTACGAAGGTTGTGCTGGATCCGTGGGCGGACGGAGCGCGCGCAGCTTAACCAACACCAGAGACAGGAAGGCCCGCGAAGTTACTCTTCTTCGCGGGCTTTTTCTTTATGCTTCGAATCTGTATCCCACTCCCGGGACCGTGATGATCAACTGTGGCCGCTTGGGATCTTTCTCGATTTTTTGCCGCAAACTCGCCACGTGGACGTCGACCGTTCGTGTGAGTGTACCCGCATCGTAGCCCCACACCTCTTTCAGAATGTCATCCCGCGAGATCGTGACCCCGGCATGCTCCAGGAAATATTGCAGCAACTGGAACTCGCGTGCCGACAAGTAAACTGGCTTCCCATCTCGCGTCACACGCGTTGCCCGCGAGTCGAGCACAATGGAGCCGAAATGATGAATCCCCTGTCGGCTTCGAACCGGCGCGCGTCGAAGCAATGCCTCTATCCGCGCCAGCAGTTCAAGTGGATCAAATGGCTTGGTGACATAGTCATCCGCCCCCAGTTTCAACCCCACAACTTTCTCGGCGGTTTGTCCTCTCGCCGTAAGTAAGAGAATGGGAGTCGCCAATCCTGCTTGCCGGATATCGCGGCATACGTCGAACCCGCTTCGCAACGGCAGCATGACATCCAGGATGATCAAGTCGAACGGCAGCCGGGTCGCTTTGTCGAAACCTTCGTCGCCATCGGCCGCAAAATCTATGACGTATCCCTCGCTGCGCAACCGGTCCCCGAGCGTAATCCGTAGCGCTTCTTCATCCTCAACCAGCAAAATGTTTTCGTTCATTTCAGTGAAGACACCTTCGTTTCAGGGCTGAGGGGAGCAACTTCCAATTTCGCCTTCGCCACCGGCAGATGGACAATGAACACGCTACCGATTCCCAGTTCACTGTCTACCGTCAATTTCCCACCCATCGCTTCCGCCATGCTCTTGGCGACCGGCAGGCCAAGCCCTGTTCCATGAATTTGGGCCGCAGTTACCGCGGGACTGCGATAAAACGGTTCAAAAATCCTTTGCACTTCTTCCTCGGCTATTCCGATCCCGCGATCCTGAACGCTGATGCATACCTCCTTGCGCCCATGCTGTCCCGTGGACGCCTGGAAGGCCCGCACGCCGATCCAGCGCGCATTTCCGCCATACTTTACCGCATTCACAATTAAGTTTTGTAAACACTGCGACAGAGCGGCCAAATCCCCCATGATCTCGGGCAGGCCTGGTTCCAGGTGCGGCTCAATCACGAAGTCGGTTTCCTTCAATAGCGCGCTGGTCGCATCGAGCACCGCCTGGATAACCTCTTCGACCTTGAGCGGACGCAGTATGTACTGCCCCGGCCTTTCCTGCGTAGACGCAAATAACAGGATCTGGTTTACCAGTTCCGTGACTTGCCGGCTCTGATTGCGAATCACCGACCGGTACTTGTCCATCTGGTCCTTGCCGCCCACCAACCCGTCCGCGATATTGTCGGCCGCCAGGCAAATCACCGAAAGCGGGGTGCGCAGTTCATGGGAAACGGACGCAACAAAATCCATCTGCAGCTTGGCAAACTCCAGCGTGCTCTGCACCCGGCTTCTTTGGATTGCCCACACCGAACCGGTGGCAAAGAGCAATGTGAAGAAAATCACTCCAATCAGGCGCAGCACGGACCGGTGAGACGTCGTTTCCACGTTCGCCAGCCGTTGCGAAGCTTGCTCGTCATAATCGCGCTTGATTTCGTCCAGGTCCTGCCGAACTCGGTCGAACAGGGGCAC
>JBPYEW010000008.1:0-32430 GCA_051984555.1 Terriglobales bacterium
CGGCAAAGTGTCCCGACCATCCATAAACGCATGGACGAAAACCTGCTCCAGCCCGTTCTGCTTCGCCATTTTGAGCAGCGCATACAAATGTTCCTGCTGAGAGTGCACACCACCATCGGAGACCAGCCCAAAGAGATGTAGCCGCCTCCCACCGGCACGGGCGTGCTTGATGGCACCAAGCAAAGTTGGATTCGAGAAGAACTCACCGTTCCGAATCATCAGGTCGATGCGAGTGATGTCCATGTGCACGATGCGGCCGGCGCCGATGTTCAAATGACCCACCTCGCTGTTGCCCATTTGACCCTCTGGCAGCCCGACGTACTTTCCGCTGGTGTGAATCAACGTATTCGGATATTCACGCAGCAAGCGGTCATAGGTGGGCTTCCGCGCGAGAGCGATAGCGTTGGCTTCTGTTTTGGGGCTATATCCCCATCCGTCGAGGATCACTAGAACTAGCGGTTTGGGACGCGGCATAAATTCCTATTCAGAAGAAAGTGTGGTCGAGGGGACGAGAGGCCCCAGAGTGTCTGCGGTGCGATCAGGACTTAGTCTTTCCCGCCTTTGTAGTTGAGCGATTTCAATCCGAGGAAGCGAGCAGAACTCCCCAGCTCTGCTTCGATCCGCAGCAACTGGTTGTACTTGGCGATACGGTCGGTTCGCGAAGCCGAGCCGGTCTTGATCTGACCCGCACCGGTAGCGACTGCGAGGTCTGCGATAAAGGTATCCTCGGTCTCGCCAGAACGATGGGAGATGATGGACGTGTACCCGTTGCGCCGGGCGAGGTCAATTGCATCGAGGGTCTCGCTGACAGTTCCAATCTGGTTGACCTTGATCAGAATCGAGTTCGCCACTCCGCGATCAATGCCCTCCTGCAACCTCTCGGTATTGGTTACAAACAGGTCGTCGCCGACCAACTGGATTTTCCCGCCGACTTCATCCGTCAGCACTTTCCAGCCATCCCAGTCGTCCTCGGCGAGGCCGTCCTCAATTGACACGATCGGGTAATCGTTTACCCACTTTGCCCAGTAACGGGCCATGTCTTCCGAGGTCTTCGAGGACTTGTCGGACTTCTTGAAGACGTATTTGCCGTCCTGGTAGAGCTCGCTGCAAGCGGGGTCGAGGGCGATGGCAATTTCATCTCCGGGCTTGTACCCGGCCTGCTGAATGGCTTCGAGTACTACTTCGATGGCTTCGACGTTCGACTTCACGGAAGGAGCGAAGCCGCCTTCATCGCCGACAGCAGTGTTGTAGCCGCGCTTCTTCAGTACAGCTTTGAGAGTGTGGAATACTTCCACGCCCCAGCGCAGGGCCTCGGAAAAGGATTCTGCACCAACGGGCATGACCATGAATTCCTGGAAATCAACATTGTTGTCGGCATGCGCCCCGCCATTCAGGATGTTCATCATGGGCGTTGGCAGAACATTTGCGCCGGCCCCGCCTAAATAGCGATACAACGGGACCTTGAATTCATTGGCGCAGGCGCGGGCGGCAGCCATGGAAACAGCCAGGATCGCGTTCGCACCGAGTCGACCCTTGTTTTCTGATCCATCCAACTCGATCATCTTCTGATCGATGCCGCGCTGGTCGGAAGCGTCGAAATTCGCTAAGGCCTCGGCAATTTCGCCGTTTACGTTCTCGACCGCCTTGAGTACACCCTTGCCGAGGTACCGCGCCTGGTCTCCATCGCGTAGCTCAACTGCCTCATGTTCTCCGGTGGAAGCCCCGCTCGGCACAATCGCCCGACCAACCTCACCACTGACCAACTGCACTTCTGCTTCTACCGTAGGATTGCCGCGCGAATCGAGAACCTCGCGTCCAATGATGCCGCCAATGTTAGTCATTACGTCCTCGCCGATTTCGATTCCGGCATTTCCCTTCGATCTCGCTGCTGAAAGAAAAGCAGCGCCCAGTTAAGAAGCCGGTACCTATATAGAGTCTTCCCATCGTGATAAGAAAACCATCGATTATAGCGAAGTGCATGAGATGGCGTCAGTGAACGAAGGAGTGAGTCTGGAATTGCGAAACGGCACCCACGTGCCTCCGATGGTACGCGTGCCGCTCCCGCTATTGTTTCGCGTTTCCACACTGCACTAGAGTCGAAGCAGCATGCAGGACTACACGGCAACTTTGCAGGTAGGTGGGCGCGCTCCGGAATTCAAATTGCGCGCGGCCAATCGGCAGGAAGAGTATTCGCTTTCTGCATTGCTTGCGAATGGCGCGCTGATCGTGGAATTCCTGCGCGGGACATGGTGACCGAACTGCGTGAAACGCATGGCTCAGTTGGAGTCATACAGCCCCGAGATCAAGAACGCAGGAGCGCAACTGGTATACATCGCCGCGGAGAAGCGCGAAGGGATGTTCAAACCAGTGAAGTTCCTCGAGGAGCACCCAGTTTCGTTCCCATTCTTACTAGACGAAGATCGAAGCGTGACACGCGCATATGGGTTGTATCACCGCATTGGTGTGGACGCCTTCAACATCGCGCATCCCGCCACCCTGGTCGTCGATCGACTGGCGACCGTCCGCTACGTATATCGCGGGAAAAACCAAGTCGATCGCGCGCCTGTTGAGCAAGTTTTGCAGTCCGTTCGCAAGTTGTGAATTTCTGTAAGACGTCCAAGCAAGGAGGAAGGATGAGAAGATTCGCACTGGTTTTTGGGGGATTGCTGTTGGCGACAACGGCTGTAGCACAAACAAACCTAGCGCTACCGGCCGGTACGGCAGTGAAAGTAAAGCTTGAGACTACCTTGGCTACATTTATGAATAAAGGCGGTGATCCGTTCTCCGGCAGGGTGACTGAACCGGTGGTTGTAAATGGCAAAACCGTGATTCCCATTGGGGCAACTGTGAGCGGCCGTGTCACCAAAGTGAACGAGCCTCGCAGAATCGCCGGAAAAGCGACGATCGGCCTGTCTCCCGATACGGTCGTTCTGCCGAACGGGTCTCGATACGCACTGAATGCCACCGTGGTTGATACCAGCCTTCGCAACGGAACGGACGTCAATGAGGAGGGTCAGTTCAAAGGCGAAGGGCACGATCGAGGAGACCTGATGGAAGTCGGCGCTGGGACAGCGGGTGGCATGGTGATCGGGGGCTTGGCAGGCGGAGGAAAAGGCGTGCTCATCGGAGGGATGGTTGGAGCGACTGCCACGGTAGCCCATTGGCTGTCGAAACATAGATCCGCCACCTTGCCCGCGGGAACTGAGTTGGTCATGGAACTAAACCGTCCCATGACGTTAAGCGCAGCCAGTTCCGGACAGTGATCAAACAATTCGCAGTTTTTCACAGAGACGCTGGAGGTCACACTCCAGCGTTTGTATTTGGGCTTGAATTGCAATGGCCGGGCCAGTTGTAAGCTGGGTTTTAAAAGGCCATCGCGGCCAGTTCGGCCTCGGGAAGGAGGGCCAATTCGATCCAGCCCTCTAAAGGCAGAGCATCGACGGGCAGATTGTTCTGCCAGACGCTGAAGCGCAGGCGAAGCTTGGTCGCGACAGGGGCGGCAGCTTTGCCGACCTGGTTCGAAGAAGAAGCAGGTGCAGCAAGCAGCCAAGGGAGCGGCAAACCGAATTCGAAGTTCCGCGCCAGCACCAGCTTCACTGGATCAGGAGATTGAGCCTGTTCGGACGAGGCAAGGAGTTTCTCTTCATCCGATTGTGACACCTTCCAGCCAGCGATTGCACGGTCGGCGACCGAGACGTCAAACCGGAGTACACGACGCGGCCGTTGATTCTGAGCAGCCCATGATTCTACGTTCACAATAAGCTCGAACGGCTCCGGAGGAATCTGTTCAACGAAATCGAGCCTTCCATAGACGTGTTGTTCATCGATGCCCGCGTAGACCGAATCGAGGAGAAAGCTCTTGCCGTGCATCGCGCCCGAGCGCTGATCGGAGGTGTACACGGCCGCACCGATCCACTCGAAGTAGCGCACCATGTCACCCGCTACGCGGGGATGAATGTATGCGGTCTGCGGAATAAACGAGGGGCGCCCGACTGCACCGGCGATCGGCTGGGCGAGGTAGTCAGGCGGAGTCGCACCGAGCGCCTGATAGACGTTCGAGAGATGCTTGCGATACAGTTCGTCAAAATCGCGATCGTTGGCGGTGTGATGTTCCGGGCCGTACCACCAATTCCAGTCACTTCCTTCGGCGATCAATATTTCTTCGAAAGCAAGCTGGCGTTGCGGTTCGCTGGCGCGGGCAGAAGCTTCATGGAAGAAATTCCGGGCATGGTACAGATAGTCCCACGCGCGATTATCCTCCGGCGCACCGATCCAGACGTTGAAGTTCGCGTTAATCCAGGAACCCGGGACAACGGACTTCAATGTTGGTTTCTGTGTGTGGCGCGCTATGGCTTCCGAAACCGTGACGGCTTCCAGGCCCGAGGTCTGCTGGAGTGCGTCGTAGAAATGGCGCAGGAACTCGCGTCCTGACTTCGGGTAATACTCCCAGGCGTTTTCGCCGTCCAGGATGATGGGCACCAAGGCATCACGACCGGAATCGAGAACCGGTTGGGCAGCCTGTTGGATGTTTTGGATGAGGTGCCTTGCAGCGTCTTTGGGCGGCATACCGGAGTACACGAAACCAACGAGGTCAGAAAGCGTATGGTCGCGGAAAACCATGTTCATCCGCGTATCCTCGCTGTCGTATTGGTAGATTGAGTAGAGTTTCTCGGCTGATTTCGAATCCAGTCTTCCCTGCCCGTCGCGCGAGAAGAAGTAGCCGAGACTCCGCCCCAGAACGCCCTCGTCCGTTGCCATCCACTGCACGCCGAGTGCGGCGGCGATCTTGATCACTTCATCTGACACGCTGCCTTCGGACGGCCATATTCCTCTTGGGCGCACGCCGAAAACTTTCTCGTGGAGATCGAGTCCGCGAAGGATTTGTTCCTTCGCATCTTCGGGGTGGCGGAAGTTATTTTGAGGAAGCGGCAGCCCGGGCGTAGAAACCGCACCGGCATTGCTGTCGCACAGCAAGGGCAGTATCGGGTGGTAAAAGGGTGATGTGGAAATTTCAATCGAGCCGTTCTTGGCCGACTCCGCATGAGCCGGCAGAACCCGGGCCATGAGATCTCGCTCGATACGAACGACGTACTGCTGGTCTTCGAGCGAGAAGGTGTGTCCCTTATGCACCAGGGCTGCTATTTCAGGTTCTTCCAGGAAGAATTCATCCATCCATGCGATCTGGGACAAGACCTGCAAATCGGTAAAATCCTGCGCGGAAAAGAACTTTTCGGCACGTTCTGGTGAATCTGCAGAACTGCGATAGCGCTCCCATAATTCCTTGTAGCGGGGATAGCGGCCGATCAAGTTGACCGGATTGGCTTGGAAGAGATACTGGAGGGCATCCCGCCGATCCTGAACCGTGAATTCTCGAGCAGGCTTGGCGGCGAGCTGCAGGAGGGGATCTTGGGCCGTACCGGCCACGTAATCCTGAATCTGGCAGATAAGCGAAGGTACGAGGTTGAAGGTCTGATGAACATCGGGAAACTCATCCAGCAGCTTGACCATTCCGTAATAGTCCTTGAGCGCATGGAGGCGCACCCAAGGCATACGGTATTCACCGGTGACAAGATCCTTATAGAACGGTTGGTGCTGGTGCCAAAGTACGACTAAACGCAGGACAGGCATTCGCGGCAACTACCCTCGGCAGCGTATGTTGAAGAAGAAGTCTAGCATGCAGGGCTGAATGAAGTACGTGACGCATACACTAGAGATATGCATCCAAAGGACTTTCGACGCGGTAGGCTAGACTAGCCACAGAGGACAACAGGGATGGCCACCACAGCTCCGCCCCGACATGACTTCAGCCTCCTGACCGACCAGGATCTCTATCTCTATAACGAGGGAAGTCATTACCGGATATACGACAAACTGGGCGCGCACCTGGTAACGGCAAATGGAGAACCGGGCGTTGCGTTCGGGGTGTGGGCTCCTGCCGCGAGAGAAGTCACGGTTGCCGGCAACTTCAATGACTGGAGTCATAGTTCGCACCCACTGCAACCGCGGGGCAGTTCGGGCATTTGGGAAGGGTTCATTCCGGGCCTGGGTAAAGGAGAGCTGTATAAGTTCCACGTCGTATCCAGTTATGACGGGTACCGAGTGGATAAAGCAGACCCGGTCGGACTCTTTCACGAGGTGCCGCCGCGTACCGCGTCGGTGGTGTGGGAACTCGGATACGAGTGGCATGACCACGAGTGGATGAAAGGCCGACATGCTGCGAATTCACTGAACGCTCCTCATTCGATTTACGAGGTACATATCGGTTCATGGATGAGAGTACCGGAGGAGCATAGCCGACCTCTCACCTATCGGGAGTTGGCACCTAAGCTTGCCGAGTATGTGAATCGAATGGGCTTCACGCATGTGGAGTTCTTACCGATCATGGAGCATCCCTTCTTCGGATCATGGGGATACCAAACAACAGGGTACTTCGCTCCCACGTCGCGATACGGAACGCCGCAGGATTTCATGTACCTGATCGACTACCTTCATCAGCAAGGGATCGGGGTATATCTCGATTGGGTGCCTTCCCACTTCCCTTCCGACAGTCACGGCCTCGCCTATTTCGACGGTACGCATTTGTACGAGCATTCGGACTGGCGGCAAGGGTTTCATCCTGATTGGAAGACGCACATTTTCAATTATGGACGCAACGAGGTGCGAAGCTTCCTGTTGAGCAGCGCGATGTTCTGGCTGGACAAGTATCACGCGGACGGCCTGCGAGTGGACGCCGTGGCATCGATGCTGTACCTGGACTATTCCCGCAAGGAAGGCGAATGGATCCCTAATAAATACGGAGGGCGGGAGAATCTCGACGCAATCGATTTCCTGCGGCGTTTCAACACCGAGGTCTATAAAGAGCATCCCGACGTGCAAACGATTGCGGAAGAATCAACCGCATGGCCCATGGTTTCGAAGCCGACCTATGTTGGCGGACTCGGATTTGGCATGAAGTGGGACATGGGATGGATGCATGACACTCTGCTTTACTTTTCGCACGATCCGATTCATCGCAAATTCCATCAGGACCAGCTGACGTTCCGGATGATTTACGGCTTCACAGAGAATTTTGTTCTTCCGCTCTCACACGATGAGGTCGTGCACGGGAAGCGTTCCCTAGTCGACAAAATGCCGGGAGATGCCTGGCAGAAATTTGCCAACCTCCGCTTGCTGTTCGCTTACATGTATGCACAGCCGGGCAAAAAGCTGTTGTTTATGGGCGGAGAATTCGGGCAGTGGCACGAATGGGCGCACGACGTGAGCCTCGATTGGAACCTGGTGGACCGGCCCCTCCATCGCGGCGCGCAGCAGTGGGTGGAAGGCCTGAACCGGCTTTATCGAAACGAGCCGTCACTTCACCGAAACGACAGCGATCCCGCAGGGTTCGAGTGGATCGACTGTGCCGACAGCGGGGCCAGCGTCATCTCGCTGCTTCGGAAAGGAACAGCACCAGAAGATGTAGTGATCGGCATCTTCAATTTCACACCGATTCCGCGGGTCGGGTACCGAGTGGGGGTTCCTTTTGCCGGATATTGGCGCGAGCTACTGAATAGCGATGCGAAGGAATATGGCGGTAGCGGGGTTGGGAATATGGGAGGACGGGAGGCAGAAGCTATCGTGACTCACGGACGACCATACTCAGTGCATCTGACGCTTCCGCCGCTGGGCGCGTTGTTTCTGAAACGCGGATGAGTTTTTCAGCGTTCGAACTACTTCCAAGTGCGAGAAATGATCGCGGCAGTGACGGCGACGGTGGCCAGAGCTGAACCGAGCGGGAGGTATTGCCGGTAAAGCCGCGCGGCAGCCGCTTTCGGCGTCGCCCTACCGATCATCGACTCAATTCGGTCGAGTAACTGAGCGATGGGAGCACCTTTGACCATCGCCGCGTCGGCGAAGCTACGAACATGCTCGACGACCGATTGGCAACCGGTAACAATCAATACAGGCAAATTGGGATTGCGTTTCTTGATTTCGGCGGCGACTTCGTTGCCACGCAAGCCAGGCATTTCGTAGTCGAGCAGCACAGCATCGACAGTCTGGCTGCACAGGATTTTCAGCGCGTCATATCCGTCCTGGGCCACGATGACGCTATAGCCATAGGTCGTGAATAGCATGCGATACCACTCGCGGACGGAACTGTCATCATCAGCGCATAACAACGTAGGTCGGGTCATGGGGGAGACCGTACCCTTTCAAAAGTTGAATGAATGCCCCAAGAAATTGGACCGGCTGTCTACGGTGAAGACCGTACCAGAACTTCAGGAAAATGAAAACCAGCAGCAGCAATCAGTGGGACATAAAATTCGGCAACTAAGAATTATTACCGGCGGCCAAAGCAGAGACTCGCAATTTTTTGCACGTGCTCGCATTGGGTAGTCCAAATCCTTGTACATGGAATGACGAATTTCCACCGTGCTAGACTCCACAAGTGAAGACCGCGAAATAGTCCATGCGCATTCTGACGCGCTACATTTTGAAAGAAGTTTTGTCGCACGCCGCGATCGGCGTGGTGGTCTTCACGTTTGTTTTGTTTACGCGCGACCTGGGACGGATCCTGGATTTGGTGGCGCGCAATAGTGCACCTCTCCCCAGCGTTGCCGAGATTTTCTTCTTCACGGTTCCCGTCGCACTGACCTACACGATCCCCATGGGCGTGCTGGTTGGGATCCTGATCGGATTGAGCCGCCTCGCTGCCGACAGTGAAATCACCGCGATGCGGGCCAGCGGCATTGGCGTGTGGTCCTTTCTGCGCGTCATCTCCATTTTTGTAGCGGGAGCGTGGTTGCTGGCTTTGGCGAACGGTGTGTTTATCGCACCGCGATCGCAAGCAGCATTAGGACGCCTGCAGGACCGATTGAAGAGTTCCCAAGCATCCTTCGAAGTACAGCCGAATGTGTTTTACGAGGGCTTCCCTCACCTGGTGCTTTACATCAATGACTCGCACAGTCGCCCGGGAGCCGCTGAGTGGCGAGGGGTGTTTCTGGCAGACATCAGTGATCCAGCGTGGCCCAAGATCACGATGGCGGAAAAGGGCATTCTTGTTGGGGAAGGCCCGCAACTGCTGCACCTGCACCTCACGAATGGCGCAACCCACGAAGTGCTGAACGGCTCGCCCGATCACTACCAGATTTCGACGTTCAGCGAGACCGACATTCCGATCGCCTTGCCGGTCGCGGAGAATGCCCAATCCCAACCAGTCCCAGTCGGCGAGATGAGCACGCGCGAATTGTGGAGACGCTCCAAGATTGACGATCCGACCAGCCAGCGCTGGGAAATGATCGAGTTCAATCGCCGTCTCGCACTTTCCACGGCATGCGTAGTCCTCGCGCTGGTAGGCATACCTCTTGGCCTATCGTCCAAGAAGGGCGGGAAGTCCGCAGGATTCGTGCTCACGATATTGCTGGTGTTCGCCTACTACGCGATTTCGCTGGTGGGCGTGTCATTGGCGAGAGAGACGAGGCTTACTCCGGCCTTGGGGGTGTGGATGCCGGACGTACTTTTCCTGCTGGCGGGAGCGATCCTGTTGTGGCGGGTGGAGCGCAGGCCCATCGACACCTCGTATCTGCGAAATTTCTGGAAACCATTCGGCGCAGGACTGAAGAAGAGCGGCGAGCTTCTCACGGGAAATGGCCGTTCAGAAGATGCATTCGAACGAGCGTCAACGCGCTGGCGGGTATTCTTTGCGCGGTTCCCGATGCTACTGGACGACTACATCCTGCGCGATTTCGTGGTGTACCTGGCCATGATTTTAGGGTCGTTCCTGATGCTTTTGCTGATCTTTACGCTATTCGAACTGATCGGCGACATTTTGAAAAACGGAATTTCGCCCTTGATCGTGGCCGAGTATCTGCTGAACGTATCGCCGTATTTCGTGTACAACGTGACGCCGCTGAGCATGCTGCTGGCGGTTCTGATCACATTCGGATTACTGACGCGCTCGAATGAACTCACCGCGATCAAAGCCACGGGGATCAGCATTTACCGCGTAATCGTTCCCGTGCTCGTGACGTCAGCCATGGTGGCCGTCGCACTTTTCTTTTTCGACCAGTTTTATCTGCCCCATGCCAATAAACGCCAGGATGCTCTCAGGAACTTGATCAAAGGCAAGCCGCCGCAAACCTACCTGGCGCCCGACCGGAAGTGGATCAAGGGTCAACAGAACACGATCTACTACTATCGTTTATTCGATCCCGACCGGAACGAGTTCGGAAACATCTCGGTGTTCAAATACGATCCGTCCACGTTTGAACTGACGGAAAGGATTTATGCGGCGCGCGCACACTGGGGCGACAACCTCGACAAGTGGATTTGCGAGCAAGGCTGGATGCGAGAGTTGCAGGGCACGGCGATTGAAGACTATCGCACGTTCGACGTGGCGACATTTGGTACGCTCAACGAGCCCCCGTACTACTTCAAGAAAGAAGTGAAGCAGTTCACGGAGATGAACTACGAAGAGCTCAAGAAATATATTCACGATCTGCAGCAGAGCGGGTTTGATGTGGTCCGATTAAAAGTTCAATTGCAAAAGAAGTTTGCCTTTCCCCTGATCACACTCGTGATGGCGATTCTCGCGGTCCCATTCGCACTATCGGCGGCGCGACGGGGAGCGATCACCGGAGTTGCAACGGCCGTGGCCATCGCGGTCGTGTACTGGACGGTATCTGGGCTTTCCGAGTCGATGGGGAACGTCAGTCAGCTGCCACCGGGTTTGGCAGCCTGGGCTCCAGACCTGTTCTTTGGGCTTATCGGTGGATACCTGATATTGAAAGTCCCGACTTAAACAGCCGATTCAACAGTCGCGATGTCCCGCCGTCTTTACCGGCCGATAGCCAGCCCGAGCGGGTTGATGCCACAAGGGACCGGCGCACCTGGACCAAGATTCCCCGTGGTGGGATCGACGCCCTTCCCCTCAACGGTTCCAGCCAGGGTGTCGGTGACATACAAGTCACGATTGGTGGGAGAGAAGACCAGCGAACTCGGGCCGGAGCCGGTGCTGAAGGGAGAAGCCGCAGCAGCGGTTAAGGTGCCTGTGCTCGTGTTCACATGAAATCCGAAGATCTGGTTGGTGTCGTGGTCGAGAACGTAAAGGAAGCGGCCTGAAGGGTCTACCGAGAGCGCGACAGGACCACCGCCGGCACCTACCGCCACAGGAAAGCCAGCAATTGATTGCAAACTACCGGGATTCGGCTGGGTCGCGGGGGTGATTGTGAATCCGTTCACATCGCTCGAGTCGCGGTTCGCGACGTAGAGGTAGCGACCGGTGGAATCGATCGAGATCGCCGAAGGAGCCAATCCCACAGCAACGGGCGACAGCGCGGCAGGCGCAGTCAAGGTACCGGAATTCGGATCGAAAGCGTAGGTCAAAAGAAAGTCGTTGTTCTGATCCGCAACATAGAGCAGGTTCTGGGTCGAAACTTCCGCCATCGCGGCCGGTACAGGCGAGAGGGATCCCAGAGGATTTACTACCTGAACGGGGCTTCCCACCGCAGTGAGAGTTCCATTCGAAATCGAGAATACGTTGATGGCGCCGGCGAACGAGGTTCCCACTTCGTTCTGAAAGACATTGGTCGAAGCGATCAGATACTTGCCGGTTGCGTCCAAGGTCATAGCGAGAACCGGGGCATTCAAAATGACCGGGCTTTGAGACGTTGGACTCAGAGAGCCGTTTGCGTCTATGGCGAAGCTCTGTATTTCAAACGTGGTGGGCGAACCGGACGATGCTGGAGGAACGACGGCGCTGACGTATGCGAAGTCCTTGGAACTATCGACGACAATGAGACCTGGATTGCGCCCATTCGATGGAAAAGGAAACGGTGCACCGTTGATGAGGGTTAGAGCACCGGTGAAAAAGTTTGCACGGAAACCCCAGATCTGCGAGGACCCGCTGGAGACGACATAGAGATCGTTCGTGCTGGTGACGTTATGGGAAGATTTGGCGCACCCGATCAGCAGAAAACAAACTAATCCAGCCAAGGCACTGCACAGCCACCGAAACCTGATCGACATTCTTTCTCCAGATGAATTGGATGCAGGCTGCTCAGCAGCGCCCGAAGGGACGCGACAGCTTTCTGCGCTACCTGAGTTCAGGAATACATACTTGTTTATCAGGAAAACGCGAGGTAGGGCAACTAGGGCCGAGGAAGCTAAGCTTCAGCAGGAACTGGGCTTGTGTGTGTTTCAACAGCGATTCTCTCGGCGGGAAGGCGGAGTTCGACAACCAAGCCTCCTCCCGGCCGGTTTGCGGCGCGGACAGAGCCACCGTGCAGACGCAACGCACGCTCGGTAATCGACAATCCCAGGCCGATTCCTCCGGTCTGGCGACCGCGGGCGTTGTCGATGCGATAGAAGGGGCGGAAGAGTTTCTCCAGCGCCTCCTCGGGAACTCCAGGACCGTGATCACTGACGCGAATGACAGCCTGAGAACCGGCGGCCGAGTCGATGCACTCCAGGCGAATCTCGACCTCGGTGCCTTCTTGCGTATAGCGCATGGCATTACGCACCACGTTTTCGACGGCGCTGTGAAGCAAGGCGGGGTTTCCGTGGACGACGCATTCGTCGACCAACTTGAAAGTGAGGTGGCAATTGCGATCCTGAGCTTCGTAGCTGGCATCCTCGGCTACGTCGGTGATGATGTTGCCCAGGCGGAGTGACGATTTCTGGACGGCATCTTCGCCGCCTTCCAGTCGAGCAAGCGCGAGCAGGCGACCGATAAGCTCATTCAAGCGGGTGGCTTCCAGTTCCATACGATCAAGCGAAGCCGAAGCTTCGGGTCCGCTTCGCTGGCGTGCCAATCCCAACGCGACGTTCAGCCGAGCCAAAGGGGAACGGAGCTCGTGAGAGATGTCGTTGAGCAGACGCGATTGAGCATTTACGAGATCCTCGATACGGCCGGCCATCGTGTCGAAGTCCTGCACGAGTTGTGCGACCTCGTCCCCACTGCTTCGCTTGCCGGGAATGCCGGCACGCGCGGTGAGATCGCCGGCGGCAAGGCGCTTGGTGGCCGCTCGCAATCGAACCACCGGACCGGTCAGGTAGCGCGCCAGGAAGAAGCAGACCAGGCCGGACGAGATCAGAGCGATTGAGATGCCGAGCCAGGGCGAGCTGCCAGGACCGAAGAACAAGTGCGGGCCCAACGGGAACTCGGTCACAAGCACGTAGGATCGACCGCTCGGACCGATCGTCGCCTGCGCGACGTAGCGGTTGGGAGCCCACCAGCCGAAGATTTCGCCTCGCTGCGGTTTGTCGCCTTTGGCCAAAGCTTCGGCCCACGGCGGCACAAAGGGGTGACCGGACAGTTCGTGTCCCTTGTCATCGAAGAAAAACGAGTGCAGGTGAAAGCTGCGATTCATCTCCACCAGGCTTCTGCGGAGATCCGGTTCACCACCACGTTCGAAGGCTTGGGCTGCGCGGGCGGCGGTACTAGCCCGCATGAACTCCCAGCGGGGAGAATCGGGCAAAGGCCGCAATGTCAGGGTAACGGCGATTGCCAGGACGATGAACAAGGCCAGGGCCGCCCAAAACGAAATAAATATTTTCAGGAAGAGACTTCTCATTGCCGCGCTGTCGCCTCCCGCGGTAATGCGAAGATATAGCCCACGCCGCGAACCGTTTTGATGTATTCGGAGCTTTCGTCGAGATCACCGAGTTTCTTGCGAACCTTGCTGACGTGCATGTCGATACTGCGGTCGAAAGGTGAAAATTTCCGGCTCAGGACAGAGGTGGCAAGACGTTCGCGGGTAACCACGCGTCCCGCGTCCCGCATGAGCACTTCGAGAAGGCTGAATTCCACAGATGTGAGGTCGACCGGTTTGCCCGCCTGGCGAACAGTTCGGGTTGCTGGATCGAGCTCGATGTCGCTCACGCGGACCATGTCCGGAACGGGACCGGTGGATTGCGTTTTACCGTCCTGCGTTCTGCGAAGCACGGCGCGGATGCGGGCGACGAGTTCGCGGGGATTGAAGGGCTTGGGCAAGTAATCGTCAGCGCCAATTTCAAGGCCAACGATGCGATCAACGTCTTCACCTCTCGCTGTCAGGAGCAAAACCGGGATGCGTGACCGGCCGCGGAGCCTCCGCAGCACTTCGAAACCATTGATGCCAGGCAACATGACATCCAGCACGACCAAGGCGTAATCACCCTTCAAGGCGTGGTCGAGACCGCGTTCACCGTCATGTACGGATTCGACGTAGAACCCCTCGGAATCGAGGTATTCCCCGACCAGGCTGCAAAGCTCCACGTCGTCGTCGATCACCAGAATGCGGTCCATACCAATTCCCTTTTACACCGTAGGATGCTAATTCGGCGTAAAGAATTGTCAAAACAAGCAGTTACGCCTTTGACGAACTTTTACTCGGGTTGACCGACTCTTTACGGCCGTAGTGCCTCGTTCGGTGTTTCCATACAGGTAAGCAGATTCACATGTCTCTTAAGGATTCAGGAGGAACCGATGAAAGGCCGTAACGTTTTAATCGCGGTGGCACTTGCGCTGGTGCTGGCGGCAGGCGTGGCGCTGTCTCAGACAGTGACCAGAGCTACACAGCATCATCACTTTGGCGGCGGAATGGGACCCGAAGGGCATATGTTCGGCATGATGACCGATTACCTAGGGCTGACCGACGCTCAGCAGGCCCAGGCGAAGCAGATCTTCGCGAACGAAAAAACCACGATGAAGCCTCTGATGGAGCAGTTACACCAGAGCGACCTGCAAATGCAACAACTGATCACCAGCGGCAATTTCGAAGAAGGTAAGGCACGTGAAATTGCGTCAGAGGAATCGCAGGCACGTACAGAACTCGCCGTGGAGAAAGCAAAGATCCATGCGCAGATCTTCAATCTTCTGACTGCGGACCAGAAAGCCAAGGCAGTTGAGTTTATGAACCGCCACGAACAGAGAATGCAGAAGCACATGCAGCAGGAACAGGCACCAGCCGCACAACAGCAGTAAGCCAGCAAAAATCGGGACGGGGATGAACGCTCCGTCCCGGCACATTCGACCGATTCATCACCTCAGGAAAGGCAAATATGTCGACGGCAACAGTGCCAAGAGACTTCATTCAAATGATCGCATCGGAGATGTCGAGTGGCGTCGATCGAGCGGTCGAACGCTGGATGGCGGAGTTTGATTCGGTGCTGAATAATCCGCGGCTGACAAGTTTGGGGCGTTTGAATGGCGTCCGCGAGGTGGTGGCGCGATATAAAGACATCACCGGCAAAACTGACTTGCGCAGTATTTAGCACGAAGTCTGTATTTTCATGTTCGCGTCCGAAGGCGAGATTATGAACGGTGATTTGCTTTATACGTATTTCCTGGATCTCGGATGGTTCTTCCTGGTCACTTGTGTCGTGATGGTCAGCACAGCCATGCTGATTGTGGTTCTTGAGGACTCGTTAGCCACGGGGCCAGGAACAGTTAATCCGGATTCTGATTTGTCCTCGGCCATACCTAAAAGCTGAAGCCCATGCTGCTAGAATCGCATCTAGTAAAAGCGCATGGTGCCCAAGAATCTTCGACCTCTAGTCCCCTATCTGAAAAAGTACCGCTGGAGCTACGCCGTAGGCACTCTCTGCGTTTTCCTGACGAACGGAATCTGGGTACTTTTCCCGAAAGTCATACAAAGGACTTTTGACGATCTCAAGGGCGAGGTCACGGTCCACAAGCTGCTTCTTTATTCCGGTCTGATCATTGCGATCGCTCTGAGCAAGGGCATCTTTCAATTCCTAACGCGATGGATCGTGATCGGGATCTCGCGCGACATTGAGTTTGACCTGCGGAACGACCTGTTCGGGCATCTGGAACGGCTTTCCTACTCCTATTATCAGCGCACGCGAACGGGCGACATCATGGCGCGCGCGACGAACGATTTGAACGCGGTCCGAATGTTGCTGGGGCCCGCCATCATGTATTCCGCCAACACGATCGTGTTCACAGCGGGAGCGTTGGGATTCATGCTGGCAATCAGCCCGAAGTTGACGTTGTATGCCTTCCTGCCGTTGCCGGTGGTCAGCATCGTTGTGCAGTACTTTGGGCGCAGAATTCATGAGCGATTTGAACGGATCCAGGCGATGTTCTCGGACATCTCGGCTCGCGCACAGGAGAATTTCTCAGGAGCGCGGGTTATCCGAGCTTACGTGCAGGAAGATGCGGAAGTAGCGAGTTTCGAGAAGGCGAATACGGAGTACATCACACGCAGCCTGAAGTTGGTTCGGCTGATGGGCATGTTGTGGCCGACGCTCGAAACGATGCTCGGATTAGCGGTCGTGCTCGTACTTTGGCTGGGCGGCCGCGAAGTTCTTGCCGGGCGAATCAAGCTCGGCGCATTCGTGGCTTTCAACCTGTACATGGTGCAATTGACTTGGCCTGTCATCGCCCTGGGATGGGTCATCAATATCTTCCAGCGCGGGACAGCGTCGATGGGGCGCATCAACGAGATTCTCGTCGAACAGGCGGAGATCCACGATGAGTTGCCGGTGGGAGTGCCCGCACCACAGTCGATCCGGGGAGAAATCGAGTTCCGAAACCTGAGCTTTGCGTACAACGGAACGCCGGTTCTGCACGATATCAACTTACATGTTCCCGCAGGCAGCAGCGTGGCGATTGTGGGCCCGACGGGCTCGGGAAAGACAACACTCGTAAATCTGATTCCGCGAATCTATGACGCTGCGCCGGGCACAGTCCTGATCGACGGAAAGCCGATTCGGAATTACCCCGTCGAAGTATTACGGCGGAATACCGGGTTCGTGCCACAAGAGACGTTCCTGTTTAGCGAAACGATCCGAGAGAACATTGCATTCGGCGTGGAGAATGCCACTGTCGAGCGAATAGAAGACGCTGCCGAAGGGGCGAGCATAGCGGCAGATATCGAAGGCTTTCCGGAAAAATACGGCACCATGGTCGGCGAGCGCGGCATAACGCTTTCGGGGGGCCAAAAGCAGCGAACGGCGATCGCACGCGCGTTGATCAGAAATCCCAGGATCCTAATCCTGGATGACGCACTCTCGAGCGTTGACACTCAAACCGAGGACAAGATCCTGGGCCATTTACGGGACGTGATGCAGGGGCGTACGACGATCTTCATCTCTCACCGGGTTTCGACGGTGCGGAATGCGGACCAGATTGCCGTTCTACACGGGGGCCGTATTGTGGAGCTTGGGACGCATGACGAGCTGATTGCCAGGAACGGCTACTACACCGAGCTGTACAACAAGCAATTGCTGGAAGAAGAACTCGCGGAAGTCTAGGCTTCCGATTTACATTTCGACGACAACCGATTCTCGCCGTATGGATAGACTCTCTCTGGCGTACCCAGGTGACTGAAATGCGGCGCATACCTACGGCCGAACTCCTTGATACTGACGCCGGCACTCCGGCGGAAGTGGCGGCCTCTCTTCGGGATCTTCAAAGGATCAATCGGTGGTTCGGCGGCATTTCGACGACGCTGTCGATGGTCAGACGCATCGCACAAGCCACAGGACAACGCGAGCTGACACTGCTCGAAGTGGCGGCAGGATCGGGCGACGTTCCGGGTAGAGTGCGGGCCCGACTTGCGAGGAACGGGATCAAGTTGAGGATCGTCCTGCTTGACCGGGCCGTGACTCATCTCGATTCTGTGCGGCCTGCGGTGGCAGGAGATGCGCTGGCTTTGCCTTTTCAAGATGAAAGCTTCGATCTGGTAAGCAGCTCACTGTTCGCGCATCATCTACCGCCCGATGCCGTTGTCGCATTCGCGCAGGAAGCCTTGCGAGTGTGTCGAACGGCAGTCCTCGTCAACGATCTGATTCGTGATCCTTTGCACCTGGGATTGATCTATGCGGGATTGCCGCTTTTCCGCAGTCATATTACCCGGCACGATTCGGTTGCATCTGTAAAGCAAGCGTATACGGTCACAGAGATGCGCGACATGTTCAAAAGAACGCCGGCAAAAAAGATTGAGATCACCCGGCATTACTTGTACAGGATGGGCGTGATCGCCTGGAAGCATTGATCCCGGTATGTATGACCTTCTGATCATCGGCGGCGGACCGGCAGGAACGGCGGCCGCGATTACTGCAGCGCGCAGGGGTCGCCGTGTGGTGCTTCTCGAGAGGGGGCGTTTTCCTCGCCACAAAGTGTGCGGGGAATTTGTATCGCCGGAGTCGATATCTGTCCTGGAGAACCTGCTTCAGGGTTCACCAGAACTGCGTCTTAACTCTGTGCCGCGAATCACCGCCGCCCGATTGTTCATCGACGAGCAGGTTCTCAGCACGGTGGTTGACCCAGCAGCTGCGAGCGTTTCGCGACACGAGCTAGATCACGCTTTGTGGCAAGTCGCAGTCAGGGCCGGCGTAGATGCACGACAGCAGTCCACGGTAAAGGAGATTTGCGGGGATGGTCCATTCGCCGTAGTCACGTCGGAGGAGCGATTTGAGGCGCGGTGCGTCATTCATGCTGCAGGGCGATGGTCGAACTTGAGACATGCATCGCAGCCCAATTTCGGCGGGGTGAAATGGCTCGGGGTGAAAGCTCATTTTGCGGAGGCCGAGCCCGCTCCCTCGGTCGATCTTTACTTTTTCGATCATGGATATTGCGGAGTTCAGCCGGGGCAGAAGGGCGGCGTGAACGTTTGCGCCATGGTCCGGTCGGATGTGGCGACTTCGTTACCTGAGGTCTTCCGGCGAAGTCCGTCGCTCGAGAAGCGGTCCCGCAGTTGGCAGCCGCTAACAGAGGTAGTGTCGACATCGCCACTATTGTTCAGGAAGCCGGAGCCGATCCGCGGCAATATGCTCAACGTGGGAGACGCTGCGGCCTTTATCGACCCGTTCGTGGGCGATGGTATTTCGCTGGCCCTCCGCAGCGGGACACTGGCTGCCGAGTGCCTTGCGTGCTTTCTAGATGGAGAGGACACACTGGAGACGGCAGCAGAGCGTTATCAACGCCAGTACAACGAGCAATTGCTGCGGGTGTTCCGGACGTCGTCCAAGATTCGGCGACTGCTTGCACTTCCCTACCCGGCGCGGGCTGCGCTCTTGATGTTGTTCGGCAACATCCCAGCGCTCACGCGGTACTTTGTGCGCAGAACGCGGTGAGCCGCTGGTCTAGCGAATGACGAGAACTTCGCGGATGTTGTCTCTTGCGAGGAAGAACTTGATCGAAGTGAAGTCGCGGAAAAGATTCTCAATGTGACGGTTGTTAAAGACGCGTTGGAGACGGAAGCTTCCCTTGCCGGGCGCGACGATGTGCTGCATCTCCAGCATGTCCTGCCCAAGTATGTGGTAGCGGTAGCAGGGGGCATCCGGACCGGCGTCTTTCGTGTGAAAGAAAACCAATAACATCCCGCCGGGCTTCATGGTTGACCAAAGGCGTTCCACTGTCGGCTTGACGAGGGATTCGTCCATGTAGTCAGGAAGATTCCAGCAAAAGACGACGTCGAACAGCGCACCTTCATAGGCCAGATTTTCAGCCAGGAAGCGCTTCTCGTCCAACGAACGATTGCCGTGTTCGTCGCGGGTCACGAGAGATGGATCTAAAGAGCCTTCCAGTAAGTCTTCGCTGTGGTACTTGTGACCACGTTCGGTGAAGAAGCGAATGTTGTTGGCGGATGTGGCTCCAAGGTCGAGCACACAAAGCGACTCCTGCGAGGAGAGGGCACGGGAAACCTCGCCCATGCCGCTGGAGCGGCGGGTGAGTTTCTGTACCGGGGCCTTGGTCGCCGATTCAGCCGAACCAGACGACGATCCGCGAAAGAATTTCATCGAGTTATTGGTAACGGATGCCGGATGCCACTGTCCCGCGGCATCCCGTCTAGTTTAGCGCCCAAGCTGCCGGGGCGAACATTACTTCAGGAACACTGGGTCCGGGGAGCAGGACAGGGCTACGGGTAACCGTTTAACCCCGGGTGCCGACGGTTGAACTCCCAGTGGCCGCTGCTGCCGGGGCCGCGGCAGGCTTCGCTTCTGACGGGGACTTGGCCGGTTCGCGCTGGATATCGACTCCACCCTTGAAATAGGCGCCGTCCTCAATCGCTATGCGTTGGGTGGCGATATCACCCAGAACCACAGCGGTTTGGCGGAGGTCGACCCGGTCGCCCGCGCGGACGTTTCCTTCGAGCTTGCCGGCAATGGTGACTCCTCGAGCCACGATATTGGCCTTAATGCGGCCATTCGGGCCGATCGTGAGCCGGCTTCCTTCGAGGGTGATTGAGCCCTCGAGCTGGCCGTCGACATACAGGTCCTCGCTGCCGGTTACGTCGCCCTTGATGACGACGGACTTACCTAGGGTGGCGGTATCGGCACGGCTGGTATCTGACACTCTGGGCGTTTCCATGATGAAGCCTCCGCAAAAGGTGGGGAGTTCCGATTATTTACCTGCATTCACCGGCTTCCGCCGTGGCCAGAAAACGACATGCAGCGAAGGGCGGGAACTGACGTAGGCTACTAACCGACGCGTCAGCAGCGCATCCCAACTATAGCGGACGGGGAATGGCAGGGGCAAGGCACAGAAGGAGCCTTAACCGGCGAAGTTGCTATAGTACGGAAAGAACGCATGCGGTCAGGGTGGAACAACAGAGTCAGAAATCTAGCCGTCGTGAGTCTCACGGCGGCCCTGGCGTACGTCCCAGCGCTGCTCGCGCAAGCTGATCCGGTCCCTCCCGCCGAGCTTGTACGCAGGTGCGTCCAAAACGAAGTCAAGGCTGACGCGGACACCTCAACCAGTTTCATGTTTCGCTCGCGCAAGGAGACGCCTCGCGGTTCGCAGACCAAGATGATGGTCGAGACTCGAGACGCGATGGCGGGGATGCTGGTTGCAGTGAACGACCAGGCACTTACCGCGGACCAACGGCAGGCAGAAGTCGGCCATTTGGAGTACGTCGCTACTCATTCGGACGAGCTGCAGCGAAAACAGAAGCAGGAAAAAGACGACGCGGATCGGGTTGGGCGAATTCTTCGGGCGATGCCGGACGCATTCTTATATGAGCCGGACGGAACGGAGTCAGGTACGCCGGGCGTCGGGAAGCCCGGGGACGAGCTCTTGCGACTGAAGTTTCGTCCCAATCCGAAATACAATCCGCCAACGAGAGTGGAGCAAGTGCTGACGGGCATGCAGGGTCACATACTCCTCGATAAAGAGCGGAATAGGATTGCCAAGATAGATGGCACGCTTTTCAAAGATGTGAGCTTCGGATGGGGGATTCTCGGCCACCTCGATCGGGGAGGCACGTTCCAGGTTGAGCAGGGCACGATCGATGCAGACGGCGGCTGGGCGATGACGCGCCTGAGCCTGAATTTCACGGGACGCGTGTTGCTCTTCAAGAATATCGTGATCAAGTCGACAGAGGTATTCAGCGACTTCCGGCGTGTGCCGCCGAACCTCAGCTTCGCCGAAGGTGCAAAGTTGCTCGAGCGCGAAGCACAGCCTAGCGGCAAGAGCGGGTTATAGGGTCGTTTTCAGACTCAGTGCGTCGCCGCAGAAACACTGGCGCGAATCGTCTCCTTACGCACGGTCAGTTTGTCGATGAGATCGGTGCGGACCCGATATCCGGTACCGGGCTCATCGCTGATGGTGATTGTGCCCTGTGGGGAAACCGTGACCTCGGGATCGATGATGTCTTCCTTCCAGTATCGCTTCGATGCAGACACATCGCCGGGTAGCCGGAAGTTTTCGAGGGTGGAAAGCGCGACGTTGTGAGCGCGACCGATGCCGGATTCCAGCATTCCACCGCACCACACAGGGATATTACGAGATTGGCAGGTATCGTGAATCGATTTGGCTTCGGTGAACCCGCCGACGCGTCCGACCTTCATGTTTACGATTCCGCAAGCACCGAGTTCGATGGCGGCCTCGGCATCGCGCGCATTGCGGATGGATTCGTCTAAACAGATTTTCGTCTTTAGCTGCTTCTGCAAACGGGCGTGGAAATAGATGTCATCGTTCCAGAGCGGCTGCTCGATCATCAGGAGGTTGAATTGATCGAACTTGCGAAGATGCTCCACTTCGCTGATGCGATAAGCGGAGTTGGCGTCGCAGCTGAGGACGATATCCGGCCAGCGGGAGCGGATACGCTCCATAACATTGACGTCCCAACGGGGCTTGACCTTGACCTTGATGCGGCGATAGCCGGCCGCTAATTCGATTTCGATTTTTTCGAGCAACTGTTCAATCGAGTCCTGGATGCCGATGGACACGCCACAGGAAATTTCGCGCCGAGTACCCCCGAGAAGTCTCCACAAGGGCTGCTTCTTTTCGCGGGCCTCAAGATCCCAGAGAGCATTTTCGACCGCTGCTTTGGCCATGCGGTGTCCGCGAACATGGGCCATCAATGCGGCTGCCTCACGCGCCTGGCCGAGGTTTTGGCCAATGACGGCGGTCGCGAGAAACGTCCTTATGGTGGGCCAGGCGGTTTCAATCCATTCGCCGCTGTAAAAGGGATTTTCGCTGGCGACGGATTCGGCCCAGCCATCGAGGCCCTGACCGTGGGCAGTGACCAGGAGAATGCGGCGGCTGGTGGTTCGACCAAAACTCGTCTCAAAAAAATGGACGAGCGGCATCTGGATCTCACGGAGCGTAATGGCTTCAATTCTCATGCAATCAAGAACTCGAATCAGAGATTATCGACGGGAACTTGCAGTTTATGCAATTCGACGCGCCGGATATTAGGCTGGACCATACGACCAAGATTCCTCCCACCGGCCCAAGAGGAAGGTTCCGTTTCCGTGATGATCGCGTTCATAGCCAAGGATTGCCAGACTGTCGGCGAAGGAATCGATAAGCACCTGGCGATTGCGGTCCTGAATGTCCTTGGCGCGATTGCGAGACTCCGGTGAGGCCTTCCAGGCGTAGATTTCGGCCGGAACGTCTACCTTCCGCACAACTTCGAAAGACGGGTGTTTGCCGCTGTCGAGAAGGGTCGAAACCCGCCTGGATTTCAGCCACCACTCGGCGATAAGGCGATCGCTGGGAAGACCTCCCTGGAGGGGCGAAGAGGTGATGCCATATTGATTGATGTTGTAGCGTCGTGAAATTGCGCCGAGGCGCTCGAGGTTCAGATATGCGTTCTTGATTTCGAGGGGGTCGTAGGTCCATTCGATGAGTTCGAACCCGCGGGCAATGGCGTCATCTCGCTGGAACAGTTTCATTCGGCGACCGAGCCCGGCATTGCGGTGGTCGGCACGGACGGCGAGCATGTGAGAGTGGAGGTAGGAATGGCCGTTACGGGAACCCGGGAAAGCAAGCGCGAAGCTGACCATGGTGTCGCGCTCGAAAGCGCCAATGACCTGGCCGCCGATCTTCGAGCCGACGACGAAGAGCCTCAGCGGAACCAGTTCGGCGTCGCTGAAATTCCAGACCTCCTTTTGGAGGGCGACACAGGCCCGCATCTCTTCGAGTTGATGGCAGTGGCGGATGACAACAGAATCGGCCCTTACCGGCTGCTTTTTTCGAGTTCCTTCGACTGCTGCCACAGGGATTCGAGTTCCTCCATTGAGACCTCTTGCGGCTGGCGACCGGAGACGCGCAGCTTCTCCTCCATCCACTGAAAGCGACGCTTGAACTTGCGGTTCGTCTTTTTTAGAGCTGATTCCGGATCGAGGGAGAGATATCGTGCGATGTTGACCAAGACGAAGAACAGGTCGCCGACCTCGTCTTCAAGCCGGTCACGCAAGTTCTCCGAAATTTTCTGTTGTCCCGAACCGGCAACGCCGCGGTGTTGCGGTTGCGGACCGGGAGCCGGAAATTCTCTCAGGTTTTCGCGAAGTTCCCCAGTTTCTTCGGAGAGCTTGTCGAACAGGCCCTCGATGTCAGGCCAATCGAATCCTACGCGAGCCGCACGGGAACTCAGCTTGAATGCTTCCAGAAGCGCGGGCATGCCGGAAGAGACTCCGGCGAGAACGGATTCCGGAGCAGCATCTTTCTGGTTGGCGCCGCCGCGGGCCTCGAGACGCTTCTTCTTCTCTTCGGCTTTCAGTGCTTCCCAGTTGCGCAAGACCTCGGCAGAGGTATCGGCTTTGACGTCGCCGAAAACGTGGGGATGGCGGTCGACGAGCTTGTTTGAGAGTCTGTCGAGGACATCATCAATGCGGAACGTGCCCTGTTCCTGCGCCATCTCGGAGTAGAAAAGAACCTGGAGCAGCAGGTCGCCGAGTTCCCCTTTCAGCTCTTCCCAATCGCGGTTATCGATCGCTTCGAGAACTTCGTAAGTCTCTTCCAGCGTGTAAGGCTTGATGGAATCGAATGTCTGTTCGCGGTCCCAGGGGCAACCGCCGGGAGCACGCAGACGAGCCATGATGGAAACGGCTCTCTCAAATCGCTCTCCTGTTGTCGGCATTCCCGTAATCTAAATGACGAAGTGCGTGCCGGGCAATCAAGGTACAAAGCTGCGGGCGACCCGAACGTTACTTTGCGCACATCATTTTTCGTTGCAGACTAGATGAAATGGAATTGTCCGAGAAAAACCGTCCGCCGGTCCACGAACAACGTTTCCAGGTCATTGTGATCGGCGGGGGAATCAATGGCGTAGCGATTGCCCGCGAGTGCGCGCGTGCCGGGCGTCGCGTGCTCTTGCTCGAGCAAAACGATTTCTCGTCCGGAACGACCAGCCGATCTACACGGATCATTCACGGTGGTCTCCGATACCTCGAACATGGCGAGATTGGCCTTGTACGGGAGTCTCTCCACGAACGCCAGCGACTGCTGGCCGAGCACCCGCACCTGATCCGGCCGCTGCAGTTTCTTCTCGCGCTGCGTCCGGACAGTTCCCGCAGCGCATTGAAGGTACGCCTGGGTTTGTGGCTCTACGGACGTTTCGCGGGAAAGGCGAGACGAGCCGTGAGCATCGGGAACGAGCGGGACCGGTTCGAAAGCACGCTGGATTCGGGCGGCAGATGGTCGGTATTCGAATACGAAGACGCACAATGCGAGTTTCCCGAGCGGATCGTCGCCGAATGGCTGGTAGAGGCCGCTGAAGCGGGGGCGATCATTCGTAATCACGCGCAGGTGCTGGCGATTGACGTCCGCTACGGGCGAGCGACAGGCGTTCTCATGCGCGATCTCCTTACTGGAAAAGAAGAACGCGTAGAAGCCGGTTGGATCGTCAACGCAACTGGACCATGGGTTGATCGCGTTTGCCAGAGGTCGTCGATCAACACACAAGGCCCGATGCTTGGAGGGGTACGCGGTTCTCACGTGGTTCTGCCCTGCTTTCCGGGGGCGCCGAAAACGGCGGTGTTTACCGAAGCGATGGACAAGCGGCCGATCTTCGTACTGCCATGGAACCAGCAAATCTTGCTAGGCACGACCGAGGTGCCGGATCGCGATGATCCGGGGCGGACAGTCCCGTCAGCAAGCGAGGTCGAATACCTGCTCAGCTCGGCGAATGCGCTTTTTCCGAAGGCGAACCTGGGAATCGAGCACGTGCGGTATGCCTTTGCCGGGGTACGGCCGTTACCGTTTGCGAACCGAAAGAATCCAGGAAAGATCACCCGACGGCATTTCCTGCACGATCACGGCAAGGAGGGTGTACAGCGGCTGATGTCGGTGATTGGCGGGAAGCTCACGACCGCGGCTTCGCTGGCACGAGAGTGCGCACGGGCAATTGGCATCCCGGTGCCTGAACCAAAGACAATCGCCGTTGCTCCGGCAAGCGGAGAAACGAACCTGGACGATTACATCGACGAAATCTCGGGGCTGCCCGGGTTTTCCGAACACGCGGCTGAACAGATCGCGGAGTGGCACGGCAGGCGGACTTTGCCCATCATCCAGCTTGCGCGAACGAATCCGGATATGCGGGCGACACTCTGTCCGCACACGCAGCATATCGTAGCGGAGGCTGCCGACGCGCTTTCGTCCGAGTTCGCGGTAAGCCTGGCGGATGTACTGCTGCGACGCGTTCCTGTGGCTTTCGCAGCGTGCTGGTCAGACGAGTGCAGCCACGTCGCATCTGGCCGTATCGCCGCGGCGGTGGGGTGGGACGAGAAGCGGCGCCGCACGGAATTGGAGGCGTTTGCAAGCGAGTATCACGCCTTCTTGCGAAAACCGGCAGAACTGGCCGTCGAGGAACCTGCCGAATAGGGGGATACCCCCTCCCCCTCTGCTTTTCTAAAATCTTCTGCTTCAATCACTTAAGATTTGCGGGTCTCGCAAAATCTTGATTCCAGGGCTTTTAGAGGCAAAATCTTGGAAACAAACAGGTTAGCTTATGGCTATTGAGGAGTATGGAATCTATAGCCTGCTCAAGTTCCCCTTATTTTAAGTATGACAGAGTCGCAGGGGTAAACCCGCCAATCCGGAGAGGAAAATATTGCGTTCATTGTGAACAGGTTGCGGGGAAAACGTGGGCGAGAGGGGCTTGACAAGCGATCGAGACCTCCGGCATCCGGTTACTCGTGGCGATCTGCCGAGAGCCGTAGCGTGTTAACGAGCAGCTTGGGGTTGTCAGAGATGATGGCGTCGACTCCCCATTGAGCGAGGCGAGTCATGTTATCCGGGCGGTTTACAGTCCAGGTGAAGAGGCTCTTGCCAGCGGAATGAACGTCGCGTACCAGTTCGGGCGTGACGAGGCGGTGGTTGGGGATGACGGAATGAACCGGCAAGTCGTGCCACCTGCCAAGTGCGGAAGGCTGGTCGAGGAGAAAGCCGAGCGGGATGCTCGAATCAAGACTGTGAAGATCTTGGAGAACTTCCGGCAGGAAAGATGAAATGAGCAGGCGGTTGTTGTCAGCACCAAGTTGAGTGACGGCGGCGACTGTCTTCGCTTCCAGTCCGGCGACTTTCAATTCGATGTTGAGGAAGGCGCGCGACGCGTAGCGCGAGACGACGTCACTCAGTTGCGGGAGAGCTAATTCAGCCCATGTGCAGTCGGCGATCACACGCTTTTCGTGCTCGGGGTCGTGGCAAATGACGGGGACTCCGTCGGCAGTCAGGCGGACGTCGAATTCAAAGCCATCGGCTCCGGCGTCGAGAGCAGCGTCGAAAGCCGCGAAGGTGTTTTCTGCGGGAGCGCCGGCGAGCCGGAGGCCACGGTGTCCTAGCAGGAGGGGGCGCATGCAGGGAGTCTAACAGCGCCGCAAAAAGCATCCGCCGGAGAAGTCAGGCGCAGTTCCGGTTCCGTGAGTCTAGAAAGCGAACAGGCCGGCAAGGCAGCAGGGTTAACGTCCGCCGCCCCGCCCGGCTATTCGCGAAGTGCTAGAGAAGATCCGGCACAGTCGTATTGATCGTGATACGCGTGGCTGCAATCACGCCGACGATGTGTGCGATTGGAACACCAGAAGTGTCGTACGCATCCAGTGTGAATGTGCCGCTATAGTGCTTCCCGTCGGCACTCAACGTGACATATTCAACGAGATTGACCGGGCCGGTAGGGTTACCGATCCCACCGGGCGCATTGGCGGTGTCGTTGGCGAGCCAAGCGAAGTGGTTCAACTTGTACGTTTTTCCTGATCTTTTCCAAACACCCGTGCAGATGTCGCCATCCTGCGGAGGGCGTGCGGAGTTCATGAGTTCGGTACCGTCGCTGTGCCAAGTGACCAGCGCGTTATCGATGGTTGCACCATCCGGTGGCCCATTCTCATTGCCCTGGGCGGTAAAGGTCGCGTGCCACATACCGACGATGGGATCATTGTTATCAGCAATCCTGAGTAACGAGGATTGCATGGCATCGGACCCCTGCCACGACTGCTGGTGAAGTCGAGGGCCGAATTGGCTCGTGTCTGCGCACGATGCGCTGGCCCACTGTGAAAAGCCTGCTACGAGCAACGCGATTCCGAGGGCTCCGGTCAAAATTCTTAACATTAATTTGCTGGTCATCGAATTTTCCTTCCCCTACCGGTTTTGTGCCGGCTGAGGCAAGAGCTAACCCGAGCGACAGGGCGCAGAACAATGCACAACCGGTGAAGCTTGGTGAATATCTGGTGAAGGTGGAACTAGTTGAAACTGAGCGAGTTCTTTGCGGCCTGATGAAGCGGTGCTATACTCCGCCCCCAGAAAGTGCCCACCGCTGTGCCTGCCGAGATCGTCAAATTCGAAGAATTCGAGCTGGACAGACGGCGCTACCAACTTCTCCGCGTCGGTCGCCGGGTAAGGATCGAGAAACTTCCCATGGAGTTACTCATTCTTCTCGTGGAGAAAGAGGGGCAACTGGTAACGCGAGAGGAAATCGTAAGTCGCCTCTGGGGCGAGGGAGTCTATCTGGACACCGAACACGGTATCAATACAGCCGTCCGCAAGATCCGGAGTGTGCTGCGGGATGACCCAGATAGTCCGCGTTTCGTCCAGACAGTCACCGGCAAAGGGTACCGGTTCATCGCTCCGACGAGCGTGATTGCTCCGCCACCCAGCACGGAGAATGCGCAGAGGACAGAATCAAATACGTCCGAGAGCACGCATAAGCACGAAGGACAGACTCCGAACGTCCTGCCCGGAGCGCCCCATCGGGTGGGTGTGGTAGTGCGAATAGCGACCGTGGTGCTGGCTGGAGCAATCGGAATCGTGGTGATGCTTGTCGGTTTCAATGTGCGTGGGCTGCGACAACGGGTATTTGCTCACAGCGGAGAGTCACGTATCCATTCACTTGCCGTGCTGCCGCTCGAGAACCTTTCGGGGGATCCCGCTCAGGAATATTTCGCGGACGGTATGACTGACGAGCTGATTACCATGCTGGCGAGAAATTCGGGTCTGCGGGTGATTTCACGGACGTCGGTAATGCAGTACCGGAAGGTTCATCGACCGCTGCCCGACATCGCGCGCGAACTCGGGGTGGACGGCATTTTGGAAGGGTCGGTTGGGCGCAACCCGAACCGAGTCCATGTGAACGTCCAGTTGATTTTCGCTCCAACGGACACGCACGTTTGGGCGGACAGTTACGACCGCGATTTGAGCGACGTGGCTAACCTGCAGAGTGACTTGGCGCAAACCATTGCCCGTAAGGTCGGGGCCACGGTATCACCTTCACGCAAGCCGGAGAAGCAGATCAGTCCCGAGGCACATGACGCGTATCTGCTGGGTAGGTACTACTGGTTCTCCGATGATGATTCGGGAAAGTGCCTGCCATACTTCCAGAAGGCAATTAAGCTCCAGCCCGATTATGCCGCCGCCTGGAGTGGCTTGGCCGATTGCTACGGGGGGCAGGCAGTGGTCGGAGACACTCGTCCTGAGGAAGTAATGCCACAGGGGTATGACGCCGCCCGGAAGGCTGTGGCGCTGGATGATTCGCTGCCTGAAGCCCATAACACCATGGCTGCGTTTTATCTCTTCTACCGCTGGGACTGGCAACGCGCGGAGCGCGAGTCAGCCCGGGCGCTGGAATTGAATCCGGGCTTTGCCGAAGGTCATCACTTGCGCGGTTATGTGCTCCAGGCCCTGAACCGCACCGAAGAGGCCGTCAACGAACAGAAAAAAGCGATGGAACTGGATCCATTCGCCCGCCCTTGGGAGCTGGCATACGCACTTATGCGGGCGCGCCAGTTCGATGCCGCGTTGAACGAGGCTCGATTGAGGAGTCAGGCCCAACCTGACAACGCTTCGCTGCGACAAGCCCTCAGTGCTGCTTATTGGTTCAAGGGCATGGAGAAAGAGGCGGCCCAGGAACTGGAGATGTCGGATCAGCTCGCCGGTGAGAAGCAAGCTGCTCGTGCGGTTCACGAAGCTTTCCAGCGCGGTGGCATGAGAGGTGTGTTCGAACTGCAACTGAGTAACAATCTTAAGAAAAAGGCTGGCGGGAAGTACGTGTCGCCACTCGAATTCTCCGACATCTATGCGTGCCTGAAGCGCCGGGATGAGGCACTGTCTTACCTTGAAGAATCGTACCGGGAACATGCACCGTGGTTAGTGCGCATTCAAAGCGATCCCAATTATGATTTTGTGCGCTCTGATCCACGTTACCAAGCAATCGTGAAGAAGATCGGTGTGCCTCCTGCCTCGTGAGCCGCGAGTTGTCATTAGCACTTCATGAACAGTTCGTTCTACGGGCGAATCGTCTTTGGCACCGCCGCGGTGCTGTTCGGCGTCATCGCATTGAAGTGGCACGACGCTGAAACCTGGCAGACGTTGCGACAAATCTGGAGCCTGCCTGCCGGCTATATCGTCGGCGAGTGCTTGATGGCAGCTCAAATTGCCGGTGGCGTGGGGATTCAATTCCCGCGAACCTCACGTTTCGCCACGATTATCCTAGGCATCGTTTACTCGCTTTTCTCGCTGGCTTGCATCCCGGCCATCGTTGCGGCACCGACGACCTATGCGGCCTATGGGAGCTTCTTTGAACAGTTTTGCTTACTGTGCGGGACAATTGGGCTATACGCGGCGAGCGAGGCGAGGCCGGCGCAAACGACAGTGTTCTGCCGAGTGGCGCGGCTCGGACTGGGCATCTGTGCCATCTCATTTACGCTGGGCCAAATTGTCTATCTTCGTTTTACGGCGGAGTTGGTTCCCAAGTGGATTCCGCCCAACCAGATGTTTTGGGC
This sequence comes from Terriglobales bacterium, assembly GCA_051984555.1. GTDB lineage: Bacteria > Acidobacteriota > Terriglobia > Terriglobales > Acidobacteriaceae > Gp1-AA122. Next base: position 30,424 of record JBPYEW010000008.1, read on the forward strand.
CATCCTGACGACGATCGCGTTTGCCCTGGCGGCGATTGCCATTCTCATCAATCGGCAAGCACGGCTTGTGGCACGCCTGATGACGCTCATGTTAGCGATGTTTGGAGTGCTGGTCTGGATTCCGCGCCTGATCTCTCATCCAAGTTCGCATTCGAACTGGTCCGAATTCGCGCTGACTACACTTATTGCTGGGGCGGCCTGGATGGTGGCTGAGTCAAGGTGTTTCTGATGTCAATTCCCTTGCCGGGGCCGTCGAGCGTTGTCAGTCGAGGTCGAAGTCTCGGATTGGCTTGCCGGTGTCGGGGGACTCCTTGGCTTTCTTGAGAGCTTCCTGAAACTTCTTTTCCAAGAGGTCAGAGGCGTGTTTCTGGGCTTCGACAGACTGGCGGAAGATGGAGTCGCGGCGGCTATCCTGTTCTTTCATGGCGCGGGCAGCTTCCTCAATGTCGTTGAAGGTCTTCGGGCGTACGGGAGCGACATGAGAGATCACCGCCTCGGTTGACGGATCAACCTTCAACACGGCACTACAGCAGGGGCAGGTCACCTCGAAGGGTTGTTTACCTTTAGCCATTCCAAGAAATGATACTCCAAGCGGCTTAGTGTGGCCTTAGCTGAATCGGGAAAATGTGCAGGATGCCGAGGAACTCCCAAACCAGCAATCCGACAGAAAGGACCACGACGAGGACAGCCAGGAGTTCGCCAAAGTTCAAGCGGGTGCGATCAGGTTCGAAACGACGAGCGACCAACCCGAGGATGTTCAGGGTGGCGAATCCGAAGACCAGAATCCACAGAATGTTGTAAACGTCGCCCCGGCGACCGGGATACTGGATGGCGAGCATGGCCGTAAAAACGATGAGGGGCCGGACAACCAGCTTGAGTCCTGGCAAGAGAGCCGATGCGAGTCCCGCCTTGAGCATGGGAGTTGAAGGACAGCGGTAAAGCGATTCGAGCACCAAGATATTAGCAGGCATCACAAGCGGCACGGAATAAGGGCGTCCTTTAGAATCGAATCGCAAATGCACTAGAGCTCCGGGGTATAGCAAAGATCATGCAAATACGGCCAGAAGTGGTTCTGTTCGATGTCGGCAACACGCTGCTGTTTCCCAACTGGGAGGAGATACTGAAACCTCTGCGGGAACGGGGTTATCGCACGGATATCGAGCAATTGCGGGCAATCGAACGCCGGACAAAGAAGGAGTTCGACGAGCTGGTCACGGCTGGAAGAGTCGACCATGGCTTCTGGCGGATGTTCTATGGACATCTGCTGGAAGAAGTGAATGGGGGAGTGCATTCGGATCTACAGACGGCGCTGACCCGGGCGACGCAGAACTCGGCAAATTGGAACCAGATCCGGCCGGGTACGCGCGAAGCGTTGGACAGAATCGGGGCGAAGTACCGCATTGGCGTGATCTCGAATGCGGACGGCAGGATCGCCGATGTACTGACTTTCTGCGGGATTTGCGATTGCTTTTTGAGCGTGACGGATTCGGGGATCGTGGGACATGAGAAACCGCATCCGGCGATTTTTGCGGCCGCGTTGACGGCGATGTCGGTGGGGCCGGAGAAGGCTCTGTATGTGGGAGATGTGTACTCGGTCGACTACGTAGGAGCGACTCAGAGCGGTATGCAAGCGATCTTGATGGATGTATCGGGAGCCTATCGGGAGAGTGGATTGCCACGGGTGGAGACGATGAGAGAGTTGAGTTCGGCGCTTGGGGTTTAAATGGGGAGCGACGGGCAAGGCAATTCCCTATTGTGTTGGGGTCAATACGGACTGCATTTTTCGCATTTCGACAAAACGGCGAAGAATGCCGCACCCGGCGGGGAGGAATATGGTGAGTTCAAAGTTTGCACTTTTTCTTAGCGCGGCAGTATTGCTGGCGATCGCGCCGGGACCAGGGATGCTGTACGTGTTGTCGCGCAGCCTGGCGGGAGGCAAGCGGGAAGGCGTGTTGTCCGCGCTGGGGACTTTTGCCGGCGGGATGGTGCACGTGTTCGCGGCTGCGG
>JBPYEW010000009.1:0-4418 GCA_051984555.1 Terriglobales bacterium
GGGCACTACATCTTCCGAGGGTGTGGTTGTCATCACCACTTCATCGGTAGGAATGACGGCGTCGGGCGGGTACTGCGGGAACGGTCCCTGGTTCAGCCGGTCGGTTACAGGCGGGCCAGAGCCGAAAGCATATTTATCCCAGTTATGCGCAGGCACAAACGCTTGCGCTTGCCTCGTCCCTACTTCAGCAGCTACCGCCAAGGCCACACTGCTTTTCAGGAAGTCTCTCCGCCTCATGGACGCTATGCTCTCCTTCCACCGTGGGAAACGGGTTGGTAACTGTCACCGCTCGTGACTATCGGGCAATTCACACCAAGCCCCAAAAAATACGAGGGTTTCCACTTCAGCTGTCTACGAGACTCGACATTGCGGTTTCCAGGGACTGCTTTGCAATAAGCAGTCCCCGGCCGGGAAGAGTCTAGAAGTTCAACTTAAGCGCGAACTGGACCTGACGTTGCGGTATGACCGTGTCGGTTATGACGCCGGCAGCACCAGGACCATCGTCGATGAAGTTGTCTGGCTGAGCGAAGACAGCATGGTTGAAGGCGTTAAAGAATTCTGCGCGAAACTCGAGCCGGACCTGCTCGGTGAGGCTGAAAAACTTTCTCACTGACAGATCAGCACCCTTTTCCCCGGGCCCCACCAGAACGTTCTTACGCGCATTGCCGAAACATCCGGCAGGGCAGTTGGGAACGGGGAAATCATTGATGTTGAACCATAGGTTCGGCCCGGGATTGGACAAGTGCCCGCTGCCGATCTGGTTGCTACGCAGCAGGCCCTGGGTACCGGTATTCGAGGGGTCGAAGCCGATAGCCGGCGAGAATGGGAACCCGGAACGGAACGTGAGAATACCGCCGAGGTGCCACCCACCAAGAATTTTCTCTACGACCCCACCTTGGTTAAGGAAGTGCTTTCCCTTTCCAATGGGCAGTTCGTAATCGAAACTCGTCACCCAGCGATGACGGTTGTCAAAATCCGAAAGACCCTTTTCCGCCGCCAGGTTATAGCTGTTCTGCGGCCAGGGCGAATTGCAGCAGATTTCCGGCTGGTCGTTGATCGACTTACTGAAAGTATACGCGCTCAAGAAGTAGAGCCCATGGCTGGTGCGCTTCTCAGCCTTGAGTTGAAACGCGTGATAGGTCGAGTTGCCACGGTTGGTAATACCAGTGAACGGCCCGAATTCCGGATACGGCCGGTTATTCTGGTCGAAGCTGGAGCTCGGCGTCGGAATCTGATTTCGATCGGTAAGCACCTGCAGGTGAGTTCCCTTCGTACCCACGTACGCCGGCGAGATCACCAACTGTCCCGGTAACTGATATTCAATGTTGAGGTTCCACTGGTCATAAACAGCGGTTTTGGGATTCCAGTCCTGGCTGGTCACTCCGGCGAATGGCGCGTCGACGGGATTCAAGGGAGGGAACCCCGTGGCCAGCGTCACTTGCGGCGGATTCAAACCGTCGCTTTGGAAAGTGGGCTCAAAGAAGAACGGGAGGTTATACGCAAGCTGCAGCGGATCGCCTGTGCGAATTTCCTGAAAGGTGAAGAATCGCCCGTAGCCCGCGCGAATCACCATCGGCCTCCCTGGCAATGGGCTATAAGAAAGGCCGATGCGCGGCGCGAAGTCGTTTTTCGGCGACGTGGCAAGATCCTTCGGATACCCCGCCGTCCCTGCAGGAACGATCACGCCCTTGGTGTAGTCGAAATTACTTGCCCGTCGGTTGGCGTCGTAAACCGGCGTGGCGTAGTCGTAGCGCAACCCAAGATCAAGGGTTAGGTTTGGCCGTACCTTGTAACTGTCTTCTACGAATGCGCCATAGGTGTGCTGCCGATTATGAAAGAAAGTGACGGTCGAGATCACGGACGTGACCGGCAACCCGAGGAGCATGTCCGCAATACTGTTACCGCTGTTGACTTGATTACCGGGATCCACAGCACTGTACTGACCGCTGAACGACATACGCCCGCGCGGTTGCGCGATCTGCTCCATGTTGAACTGGTCCCAGCGGAACTGCGGTCCCACCTTGATCATGTGCTTGCCGTGAATCCAGCTAATCGTATCGTTGAGTTGAAAGCTCTCACTGATAACAGTCGTGGGCGTGAACCCGGGCTCACCCAGTCGCCGGTAGCCGGACGGCTGTAACAATGTGAGTCCATTAACCAGTGGATTGTCGGGAACACCCGGGATCCGCAACTCGGGCGGCGGGAGTTTTTGGCCGTAGCTGGGTGAGTTGGAAATGTAATAGATGCGGTTGAAACCGTAGCGCAGATCGTTGATGAATGTTGAACTAAAAGTGTGCGTGGAACCGAGAGCTAGTCCACGGTTGCTCAACGGGCGATTGCCGGTGTTGTAGCTACCTCCATCCGCAAGCCCGGGAAAGGGCGGGGCCTGGAAGCGATGATCCTGCAGCAGCGTGAAGCGTTGGAAGAGTTGGTCCTTGGCCGAGACGTTCTCATCCATACGGATATCCATCTGATCCACGCGATGATTTCCCGGCGCATTCACTCGATAGTTGTTGCCCTGCGCTCCCGGGACATTGGGCGCGGGGTAAAGAGCGGCGTAGTTCAGCCCGATCTGATTCATCGCGCTCTGAGGAATGATATTTGCCTGCCCGGGGATGGGCAGACCGGTTATTGTGTCAAAACCGAAACCGTCTCTTACGGTCGAACCATTTACGGTGCGAGTAGTCAACGGATTGTAAATCTCGCCGTCATAAATTGGACGATTCAACGCATCGAAGCAGAGCTGGTTACCAGCTGGCCCACATGTTGCCGATTGCCCACCTAGGAGGTCGCTGAAATTGCCCTGTGTCTCCGCCACACTAGGCACAGTCTCAAAGGTTGTTGTCGCCTGGCTGATGCGAGTGCCTTCGTAGTCGCCAAAAAAGAACACCTTCTCCTTAATCAGAGGGCCACCAATGGTGGCGCCGAACTGATTTTGTTTATAAGGCGCCTTCGGGTCGGTAGATGATTCGAAGTATTGCCGCGCATCAAACTTGTCGTTACGCAAGAACTCCCAGGCGCTGCCATGAAACTTGTTGGTCCCCGACTTCGTGGTGGCGTTGACGACCGCGCCGCCGCTGCGGCCGAATTCGGGTGAATAGTTCGAAGTCTGGACCTTGAATTCCGCAATCGCGTCGACGCTGCTGACAATGGCCACGTCTCCATTGTCATTCGAGTTGTTGTCAACGCCGTCGAGAACGAAATTGTTCTGGTCGCCTCGCGTGCCGTTCACCGAGAAACTTCCTCCGGCATTTCCGTTCGTGGGCGTTTGAGCCCCGTTGACCGGGCCCTCAGTTATTTTGGCAACTCCCGTCGTGAGCGTCGCCAGGTCCGTGTACCGTCGCCCATTCAACGGTAACTGCTCTACCTGCTGGGACCCAATCACGTCTCCCAGCGAGGCAGTTTCGGTTTCCAGCAGCGGCGGTTCGCCAGTTACATTGGCGGTCTCGGTTACCGATCCGACCTGCATGCTGAAGTCGATGCGGGCACGCTGCTGGACATCGAGAACGATGTTCTCGCGAACTTCTTTGCGAAACCCGCTGGCCTCCGCCGAAACCGTATACCGCCCGATCTTCAGAGGCGTAATGGCGTAGTTGCCGTCCGCATCGGTCTTGGCAGAGGTCCTGATCCCGGTATCAATGTTTGTTGCTATCGCGGTGGCGTCGGACACGACCGCTCCAGTGGAATCTCGAACGGTCCCCACCACCGAAGCGGTATCAACCTGCGCTAGCGTGCAGACAGCCGTGCTGATCAAGCAAATGAAAGCCACGAACAAGATTGTTTTTCTCACGGGTGATTCTCCTTTCGCAGATCACACGCAATGCACACTGATTGGGAAAAGCAGAAGAAGGGAGGTGGCGGTGTCTCTTCTCGACGCCTGATTTCCTCCCGATCGAGAGGTTCATGTTTTGCGGCCACCGGGCCGGCGGCCGAGTCGTTCAGGTGAATCGAGGGAACGACTCCGCGACCGACGGTTCGACTTGCAGCGATCTTATATCGAGCCATGTGCCTCATAGCTTGAATTGGCTAGCGACCCGCAAATCCCCAACTCTGCAATTTTGCTTTCTTTCTATATCTTTTACTTTCGTTTGTCCACAGTAAAGCAACAATTCGACACGATATGAAGATTTACTGATCTTTCTTTCATGAGCAAAGCCCTTGCTGGGAACTTGGTGGGAATCGGAGTGGAAGCTTTGCCATCCCGCTGCCCAGATCACGGCCGAACAGATGGATCCTCCCATCCAGCGGCTGGAGTTTAAAGAGGACGGCTCTTTTTCCGTGACATGGCAATGTGGCGGGGCGGAAGCACCGGGTCGACCCCGCGAACGGTTCGTGTGGGCACGGATTATTCAGGCTGTTATACATTTCGCCGCCAGAGGCAGGTGAGTGCGGCTGCGATTTCTTTCAGAATTGGTGGT
>JBPYEW010000010.1:0-36543 GCA_051984555.1 Terriglobales bacterium
TCCACCTGTACCACCGCAACACGCGGCGCTACGGGGGATACATCGTCCATTTCGGCGTGGCTGTCGTCATGCTGGGCGTTCTCGGGACTCCTTTTAATAAGGATGTCGAAAAAGAAATGGGTTTCGGTGACAGGGTCTCGATCGGGCAGTACACATTCGTCTGCCAGTCCTTCACCGAGGACGACAAGCCGAATTACGAAAGCAACTGGGCGATCATCAACGTTCTCAGGAACGGCAAGCAGATTCTGACGATGTACCCGGAGCGGCGCTTCTACAAGGCAAGCCAGCAGCCGCAAACCATTCCGCAGATTGAATCCAGCTACTGGGGCGACGTTTACGTCGTCTACGAGGGACTGAACCAGGACACCGGGAAACCGATCATCAAGGCCCACATCAACCCCATGGTGCCGTGGATCTGGCTCGGACTTGTCATCATGGTCATCGGCACGATTACAGCGCTCGTGCCGAATGCTGCGCCGGTTCGCGTAACAGCGCCGGCCCGCGTACAGACTGCGCCGGCGGGAGCGGGAGACTGATGTCCAAATTGTGGAAGCAATCCAAGTTTGCCCGCGGCCTGCAGTTGGCGGTGCTTTCGACGGCGGTCATCCTGCTGATGGGAGCCGGCGATGACGCAGCGCGCTTCAACGATCTCGGCCATCGCATGATGTGCGTCTGCGGTTGCAGCCAGATTCTGCTGGAGTGCAACCACGTCGGCTGTTCCTACTCCGACCGCATGCGCTCCGAGCTGAGCGCGGGCATTGAGAAGGGCGACAACGACGACCTCATCTTGCAGTCTTTTGTGCAGAAGTACGGAACCGTTGTCATCGCGGCACCCGCGACCAAGGGCTTCGGTCGGGTGGCGTGGGTCATGCCATTCCTGGTGCTCATCATGGGAGTTATCGCAACCGTACTGCTGGTTCGCGCCTGGCGGAATCGCCCTGCCGCACTACCCTCGGGAGCTGCGCCGGTTACTGGTACGGAACTGGATGCCTTCCGTAATCAGGCCAGGCGGGATACAGAACTATGATCGATCCATTTGTTATCGCAGTTTGCGCGCTGTTCAGCGTCGCCATCGTCTTTTATGTGTTCTGGCTTCCGGGCCGGTTGAAGCTTGGGCCGGAGAAGACGCGCGCCACGTATCTGCGCGAGCGCAAGGACGTCGTGTACGACAACTTGCGTGACCTGAACTTCGAGTACAAGGCGGGCAAGTTTCCCGAAGCCGATTACCAGGCGATGAAGAACTCGCTTGAAGAAGAGGCCGCGGCAATTCTCGCCGAGATCGCTCGACTCGAAGGTGGAGCAGCAGAACCTACAGGATCAAAGGCGTAAGGCGGGTGTTCACCCGAAGGATCGAAATCAAGATTGAGTCCCGCAGGGACGGCACTACCAAAGGAACCAACGTTGAAACATTTCCCCAAGCTTGGCTTATTGCTGATACTAACCGCGGCCATTGCCTCTGCCCAAAATCTGACCGGCTCCGTCACCAATGGCACGACCAACAAGCCCGCTGCCGGCGACGATGTCATCCTCATCAAGCTCTCAAATGGCATGGAAGAGGCCGCGCGCACGAAGTCTGATGCCAAGGGCAAATTCAGTTTCAAGGTTCCCGACGACGGCGGCCCGCACTTAATCCGCGTCGTCCACCAGGGGGTGACGTACCACAAGATGGCGCCTCCGGGAACCACCTCGGTCGAAGCGCAGGTCTATGACGCGACCAAGAAGGTAGACGGCCTCGGCGTCACCGCCGACGTCATGCGCATCCAGGCCCAGGACGGCAAACTGATGGTCGCGCGCTTGTTCGCCATCAACAACTCTTCGCAACCGCCCCGGACCCAGATGAACGACCATAACTTCGAGTTCTACTTGCCCGAAGGAGCGGTCATCGACGAGGCTGCCGCCAAGACTGCCGGGGGCCAGCCGATAAATTCTCCCGCAGTTCCTCAAGCAGAAAAAAACCGCTTCGCGTTTGTGTTCCCCTTGCGCCCGGGCGAGACGCAGTTCCAGATCCAGTTTCACCTGCCATATTCCGGTGAGGCTTCCATCGATCCCAAGGCGCTCTATGCAATGGAGCACTTTGTCGTGATGCTCCCCAAGTCCATGCATTTTTCCGGATCGGCAGCGTTCCAGTCGATGCAGGATCCGCAGCAGAGCGACTCGCTTGTCGAGGTCGTCTCCAACGCCCAGCCGAACCAGGCGCTCGCATTCAAAGTGTCCGGAACCGGAATTCTGCCGGAGCGCAATGAAGGTTCGGCGGCTTCGAGTGGTGGCGGCCAGACTGCTGGCCCTGAAGCTGGCGGACGTCCAGGCGGAGGCCTGGGACCGCCGATCGATGCTCCCGATCCGCTGACGAAATACCGCTGGTTCATCCTCGGCGGATTCGCGCTGATCCTGGCCGGCGGCGGTTATTACGTGATTAAGCGTTCGCCCGAACAGGCGGAGGCCGCAGCCAAGATCGACGAAGACGAAACCGTCGAGATTCGACGTCCGCAACCCGCGCGTCCCGTGAAGACGCAAGCGAAAACAGCGGTTGCAGCCGCTCCAGCACCTGCACCGGTTCCTCCAGTCGCGGCGGGTTCTTCTTCCATGCTGTTGCAAGCTTTGAAAGAAGAGCTTTTCGAGCTGGAACTCGAACGTCAGCAGGGAAAGATTACGCCCCAGGAGTACGAGAAGCACAAGGCCGCCCTTGACCAGACTCTGCAGAGAGCGTTGAGGCGCGAAGCCCAGAAGGTGTAATGGGGGGTTTTGGCCGGTCGTTGGGTTCCGCCGCCGGCCACTCCCATTTCCGGAATCGCCGCCAACAGCGCCCCCTTTTTCGGTTGCTACTTAGAAGCTATACACCTACCATATATCTTTAGCTCTAGGATTCCCTGGAGTCCTCTGTGGCGCGTGTCTTCCCTTGGCATGACTCCATTGTGTGATCAGCTTTCGCGGACGAATGGCGGAATGAAGGGAGCTGTTGTTGGTAAGTTCTTTGTTTGGAAGATTTTACGTGTAAGTTCCCAATCATCAAAGATTTAGGCTGTTCTTGTTCGTAAAATCTTGATTTCAAAAGATCGAGGTATAGGGGGGTGGGTATCTGACCTGAATCTCCTCCGCCGTCGTAACATCTTATATACCGAGGCTCTCTGGAGCGATGCAGGTCGGTTTATGGGAAACACATTTAAGACGGCGTTTCTACTCACAGGTTTAACACTGCTGCTGCTGTTCATCGGCCGCGCCTTTGGCGGGCAGAACGGCATGATTCTGGCCCTTGTCTTTGCAGCGGTGATGAATTTTGTCGCTTACTTCTTCTCGGACAAGATCGCACTGGCGACGTACCGAGCTCAGCCGGTCACGCGAGAACAACTGCCGCGCGTCTATCAGGTAGTGGAGCGGCTCACGCAGAAGATTGGCATCCCGATGCCGAAAATCTACGTGATCCCGACCGACTCTCCGAACGCGTTCGCGACTGGTCGCAATCCGCGGCACGCATCGGTCGCAGTCACGCAGGGCATTCTCAACCTGCTCAACGATGAAGAACTGGAAGGCGTGCTGGCCCACGAACTGGGCCACGTGAACAACCGCGACATCCTGATCAGCTCGATTGCGGCAACGATTGCCGGTGCAGTCACGATGATCGCTCACATGGGCCGCTGGGCGATGATCTTTGGCGGCTACGAGCGGGACGACCGCAATCGTGGCGGTGGATTGGCAGCACTTTTCATGCTCATCGTTGCTCCGATCGCGGCCATGCTGATCCAGCTTGCAGTGTCTCGTTCGCGCGAATACCAGGCGGATGCCAGCGGCGCGCACTACACGGGAAACCCATATGCACTGGCCAGCGCTCTGAAGAAGCTCGACGCCTATTCTCGCCGACTGCCGATGGCTGGAACACCTTCGACGGCGCACTTGTTCATCGTGCAGCCGCTGCTCGGTATGGACTTCGCGAGCATGTTCTCGACCCATCCGCCAATTGCCAAGCGCATCGAGCGCTTGACCGGACAGCCGGCCGAGTTCTTTCAATAAAGCAGACAGCACTCAGCATTTGGCAACGTGGAAATCGGCTGACTGCTGAGTGCCGACTGCTGAACGCTGAGTGCTGCTCATGACGTTCGTAATCGTCATTGCCCGCAGCGCCCGTCGAAGCCATAGTAAAATCGAGACTTGATGCCCATCCAGACAGGAGCCGGCACGCTCACCCAGGCCGCGAAACTCGAATCTTCGCTGCGGAAAGTCATTCGTGGCAAAGATGAAGTCGTTCGCCTCGCTCTGGTTTCAATCTTTGCCCGCGGGCATCTGCTGATCGAAGGCGTTCCCGGAGTGGGGAAGACGACGCTGGGTCAGGCGCTGGCGCGTTCGATCGACTGCAGCTTCCAGCGTGTCCAGTTCACCAGCGACATGCTGCCCAGCGATGTCGTCGGCATCTCGATCTTCTCTGCGGCCGATCAGAGCTTCGAGTTCAAGCACGGTCCTGTCTTCACGAACGTGCTGCTGGCCGACGAAATCAACCGCACTACGCCAAAGACGCAATCGGCCCTGCTCGAGGCGATGAACGAGGGCCAGGTCACAGTCGATGTCCACTCGTACCCGTTACCGCAACCGTTCCTGGTCATCGCGACGCAAAATCCAGTCGAGCATCACGGAACGTATCCTCTGCCCGAATCGCAACTGGATCGCTTCCTGTTGCGCGTGCGCATGGGATATCCCGACGGCGATGCCGAGCGTGAAATCCTGCGTTCCGCGGCCGGCGCTTCTCAGTTGGACAATATCCGTCCGGCGTTAACTGGTCCCGACGTTCTCGATATGCAGCAGGCGGTGACGCAGATTCGCGTCGACGACTCGCTGGTGGATTACACCCTCGAGATCGTGCGCAAGACGCGACAATCCGAGTATCTCTCGTTGGGTGTTTCACCGCGGGGCGCACAGATGCTCTACCGCGCAGCCCAGGCGATGGCATTCCTCGAAGGCCGCAGCTTCTGTACGCCGGAAGATTTCAAGCAACTTGTGGTTCCCGTGTTTGCCCACCGCGTCGTCGTGAATGCGCTCTACTCTTCAACGTTGAAGAAATCCGAGCAATCTGAGCAAATCTTGCGGGAGATCGTGGAGAGTGTTGCGGTCCCGATGTAACGCAACTCATTTTGCCCACTTTTTACACGGCCTTTGCTCCTTTCCCAAAATTGCCGACCTATAATTTCCATCCGGGTCATAGTAGAACCGCGGAAGCTCGCTGACATCAGGCCGGGATGACAGGCATAATGGACTGCCATGTCCATCCTGAAATTCCTGATGCTGTTGTCACTCGTCGTGTGGCTGGGAGGAGTCATCTTCTTCGGTGCGGTCTTGGCACCCACGGTTTTCACCGTGCTTCCTACGCGACACTTGGCCGGCTCGGTCGTAAGTCCTTCGCTGAACCGGCTGCACTGGATGGGCCTGGTCTCGGGCCTGGTTTTTCTTGTGTCTTCGATTGCCTACACGCGCCTTACAACCGGCTCGGCTCACCTCTTTGCTGCCAGGCATGTCCTGATTGTTCTCATGCTGTTGCTGACCTTGACCTCGCAATTTGCCATCACTCCGAAAATGGCAGGCCTGCGGGCGTCTATGGGAGATATCGACAATGTCCCCCAAACCGATCCTGCCCGCATCCAGTTCAATGCGTTGCACATTTGGTCCACGCGGTTGGAGTCGGGAGTCCTGCTGATGGGACTTGTCGTCGTTTACCTCACGGCAGCGCAGTTGAAGTAGGTCGATAGAAGGAACCGACCACTAGGCGGCAGTGAATTTGCCGGATGTGACCCGGGCCTTTCAAGTCGAGCGGATCGCCGCAGTCGCCACACAGCTCCCAAACTTGAAGCCTGAAACTCTCGCACCCACGACTCTAAGCAATGAAGTGTTTGACGCGTGCGATCAATTCTTCCGGCGGGCAGGGCTTGTGGAGGAAGGTCACGTTCAGTTGGGCGTACTCTTCTTCGGCTTCGGCGAGACCGGTCACCACAATGACCGGGATCTGCGAATGCTCACGCAGTTGCCGGACGAATACGGCGCCACTATCGCCCGGCAGGATATGGTCAGTGACTACAATTCCAAATTGCGACGCCGACTCTGGACGACTCAGGTGGGCCAGCGCCTCTTCCGCGGTCATAGCGGTGGCCACCGAGAATCCAGCCTGTTCAAGGACGGCTTGCCGGACCTGCAACTGCACAGGATTGTCGTCAACTAGCAAAACCTGAAGCATTGGCAGTCGTATCCTCGAGCGACACGGCAGTGCCTGGGGAGGGCTTCGATTTTAGCGCAACCTAGGCGGTTTGCTGATAACGGGCACGAACTTCTCGTTCCGCTCGTAACCAGTCTTCATGCTCGTCGCCCGGTGCATGGCCGCGTTCTTCAAAAATCTCGTACGCGCGTTGCCGGATCTCTTCCTCCAGATTAATCGGCACAACGTTCTTCTTGCTCTCAGGCTTGGTTTCAGTGAGGGTTTGTACACTTGCATTTACGACTGTTGCTGCGCCATTGCCGTTTTCATTCTTCTTGTTGCGAGCGGTTTTGGCTTTCGCCATGATTACATACTCCTTACGGATGCCTTTAGGAATCGTACAACTTCATGAACTCAGCCACACACACGTAAGACGGATCCTCTTTGAATACGTTACGCACAGGATGGCTGGATGATGCTTTTACTATAGCGCGGTCGCTTGTGGATGTGAGCTGTTGTATTCCAAAAAAAATTTGATGTGTCTGATTCGTGACACAGAATGACGGGATTCCGGCAGCTCTCAGTGGAAATCGTGAGAGACAGTTTCAGCCTTGGTAATAGTTAGGGGCAGAATCCGCTCTGCCTTGACGGAAATAACGTTGTCCAGATTCTGAAGAATGCCCTCGACCATCACAAATTTTTCGCTTACCAGCAACAAACGATTCTTCTGAAACATGTCGGGCGTGATGATCGCATTGGCTACGCCGGTTTCATCTTCCATGCTGAGAAAAACAAATCCTTTCGCTGTTCCTGGCCTCTGGCGCACGATGACGCAGCCCGCAATGCGTATCCTTTGACCATTCCTCAAGGTACCCAGTTCCCGGGCTGTGCGAACGCCGAGCTGGTTCATCTCGTCGCGGCGGTACGACATTGGGTGAGGGCCGACAGTCAAGCCGGTTCCACGGAAATCCGCGACCAGCCGTTCTTCGGCATTCATCTGTGCCAGTGGCGATTTCTCGTCGAGTTCGGGAATCTCCTCCAGCATCGGCCCGGCATAGCGCACCGCTCGTTCTACTTGCCAGAGAGCATCGCGACGGTGAAGTTTCAAGTTTCGAGTTTCGAGCTTCGAGAATGGGTGATCGACTTTTTCCCGGCCGCTCGAAACCTGAAACTCAAAACTGGAGACTGAGTTCAAAGCACCGATTTCCGCCAGCGTTTTGAGTTCCTCTTTGCGCAGATCGGGAACGCGGTGGACCAGATCGTGAATGGAAGTGAATGGCGCTTGTTTGCGGGCGTGGACGATTGCCTGACCGATTTCTTCGCGGAGTCCACGCGCGTACCGCAAACCCATGCGTAAGGCAAGTTTCGAGTTTCCGGTTTCAGGTTTTTCGCGACTAGTGCCGGGTTCCAGATCGTTCGAAACTCCAACCTCGAAACTGGAAACTGTTTCCATTTTGCACAACCACTCCGATTTCATGATATCGATGGGCAGAATCTTCAGTCCGTGCCGTTGCGCATCTTTGACAATAGTCGAGGGGTGATAAAAACCCATGGGCTGGTTGTTGAGGAGCGCAGCGGTGAATGCTCCGAGATAGTGGCATTTCAGGTAAGCACTCGCATAAGCCAGCAGCGCGAAGCTGGCGGCGTGCGATTCTGGAAACCCATACAGTGCAAAGGATGTAATCGACAAAACAATCTGTTCCTGGGCTTCGGGGGAAATGCCATTTTTCGCCATCCCGGCGCGCAGCTTCGCTTCAATTTGCTTCATACGCTCTTGGGACCGCTTGAATCCCATAGCGCGGCGGAGTTCTTCGGCTTCGCCTCCGGTGAATCCCGCGGCAATCATGGCGACCCGCAGCAGTTGTTCCTGGAATAGCGGGACACCTAAAGTTCGCGCCAAAACCGGCTCAAGCGACGGATGCGCGTAGGCGACAGCTTCACGGCCCATACGGCGTTCTAAATAAGGATTCACCATTTGTCCGACAATCGGACCGGGACGGATGATCGCAACTTGCACGACGATGTCGTAAAACTTTTGCGGGCGCAGGCGCGGAAGACATGACATCTGCGCCCGGCTCTCGATCTGGAACATGCCGATCGTGTCAGCCTTCTGCAACGTCGAATAAATGACCGGATCGTCGGGCGGCAGATGTGCGAGATCTACGGTCTCGCCGTAATCCTTGCGAATGATCTCGATGGAATCTTCGAGCACAGCCATCATGCCGAGGCCGAGCAGATCGACTTTGACGATGCCAAGGTCGGAGCAGTCGTCCTTGTCCCACTGCACGACAACGCGGCCGGGCATGGAAGCTGGCTCAAGAGGAACTACGGAATCAAGTTGTCCCTGGCACACGACCATGCCACCGGAATGTTGTCCGAGATGGCGGGGCATATCCTGGACGGCTTCGCAGAGTTCGAAATACTTGCGAAGGCGCGGGTGGCGGAGATCGAGCCCGGCATCATAGAACCGCCGGTCGAGGGAATCATTTTCGTCGCGGTACTCCCAATGGCCGACAACGGCGGCGAGGCGGTCGAGGGTTTCGGACTCAAAACCGAGCGCTTTGCCCATTTCGCGGGCGGCAAGGCGTCCGCGGTAAGTGATGACATTGGCGGTCATGGCTGCCCCGCGTTGGCCATAGCGACGGTATAAATGCTGGATCACTCGTTCGCGCTGATCGCCGCTGGGCAGGTCGAGGTCGATATCGGGCCACTCACCCCGTTCTTCGGACAAAAAGCGCTCGAATAACAAATCCATTTTGATGGGGTCGACGGCCGTGATCCCGAGTGAGTAACAGACCGCGCTGTTGGCGGCAGAACCGCGTCCCTGGACTAAGATTTTTTCTTCTCGGCAAAATTTCACCAGGTCCCAGACAATGAGGAAGTACCCAGCCAGATCAAGCTTCTGGATGAGAGTCAGTTCGCGCTCGATCTGGCGCTTGGCTCGCTGGCGAAGGTCGGTGTTGCCGCGGCCATAGCGGTCGCGGAATCCTTCCCACGTGCGGTCCCTCAGGAACGACATCATGGTTTCGCCTTCCGGCACGGGATATCGCGGGAACTGGTAACCCAGTTTGTCGAGTTGGAATTCGAGGCGGGAGGAAAGCTCGACGGTGTTAGACAGGGCCTGGGGAAGATCTGCGAAGAGTTCATGCATCTCCGCAGGGGATTTCAGGTGGCGCTCGGCGTTGCGCGTCAGCAACCGACCCGCTGTGGCCAGCGTACGGTGATTTCGAAGTGCGGTAAAGATGTCGCACAGTTCTCGCTGGATCGCCGTGGTGTAGCAGACGCCATTCGTCGCGAGCAGAGGCAGACGGAATGATTCGGCAAGCTCGATCGCGGCTTGATTGCGCGCTTCTTCGTTGCGATGAAGGTGGCGCTGCAGTTCGATGTAGACATTCTCGTGGCCGAAAATTCCGATGAGATGGTCGATTGTGCGCCGCGCCGCGCTCATTCCGCCGTGTGCAAACGCTGCGGCAAGCGGGCCTTCATCACCGCCGGTCAGACAAATCAGTCCAGAGGCGTGTTCTTTAAGTTCGTATTCATGAACCGCGCCTTCGCCCTTGTTGGCGCGCAGCTTTATTTTCGTGATCAGCTGGCAAAGGTTCTGATAGCCGGTGCGGGATTCGACAAGAACCGGAAGACGGGGAGCCAGGGCATCGTCCAGATTATTGCCAGATGCGGAAGCAGTGCAGAGGCTGCTCGATTCGCTCAGGATAACGTCTTTCATTGTTATTTCTGAGCCGATGTGCGCCTTGATACCAGCTTTCTGCGCGGCGAGATGAAATCGTGGGCTGCCGTAAATGCCATCCCGGTCGAGCAATGCCATGGCTGGCATACCCAAAGCAGTGCCGGCACCCACCAGATCTTCGGGAAGGGAACTCCCTTCCAGGAAACTGAATGCCGAGCGCGCATGAAGCTCGACATATTGCGGCGCAGCTATACCGCGTGCCGCCGCTGCGACTTCCTTGCGAATCTTCGGCGTGGTTTCGTAGCAAGACATAAAACCAGTTCTCGTTGTCGGTTCTCAGGAATCCCTTCCCACGTCGGTCTTACGTCGTCGATTAAGAGCCTCGTTGTACATGTCTTTCTGAGAGGACTGGGCGGCTGAGGACAGGGGACTAGTCATACGTTCCTTCCACAAACCATTTCCCTCGTAATAAGTCGCGGACGAGGCGATACAGGACGAGTTCGGCAGTTGCCTGGACGGCGATGTCCCATTCGTCGCGTGCCCATGGTTCTTGTTCCCACCAATCTCCCGACGAGCGCCATGGGCCGGCATGCCAGATGACGTTTCCCTGAACTTCTTTTTTCTTCGTACACATGATTTGCACGGGATGCCCGTCGCGCAGCGTGACCGATGCTTCCAGCGGTGGGCGGAACATGCGAAGCGCGGTGACGACGGCATTGTCCTGCGCGCGATCGGAGGTTGTAGTTGATTTCCGCGAAATGGTTGGCCGAGTTTGTCGCAGCTTCCTGGGCTCGGCAGCCACGCTGAAGTGCTGCATACGAAAAGCGTCGGGACGATGAGTATCAAGCAGTTCGACGCAGCCCACTTTGTTTTCGCCGACGATGCCGGCGATGCGGGCGAGCGTGAGTTCCAGTTTTTCCGGTTCTGGCGAAGGTGGCTGGAATAATCCTCCCTGGCCAGGACGCATGCGCGCCGGTTCGGCCGATAACCAGATTTTCGTGATGGGCGCTCCCGGGGAATGTGCTTTCAAATCGAGCTGCAGTAGTTTGAGAAATACCTTGGGATCGAGCATAGGCAGCGGCAAGCGTAGGACGCGCTCAAAAATTACCGATCGATGATTGTTTTCGCCGGCGGAAGCAAGAGGCCCCGCGTCATCTTCCGCCTGTATGCCAGCATTGAGTTGTAGCTTGAGACGCAGTTCCTGGGTGGCGAGCGCGCGCGAAGACAAGCGTGTGCAAATCTGGTCGAGAAGCCGTGCCAATAAAAATGCCAGAGGCTCGAGCAGGATTACGGGATATTCCAGTTCGATCGCCTCCTCAAAAACGAGCGGCGGATCGATGGGCACGAGGGTGCGATGCACGGCTCCACGGGCAAGTTTTTGAAGATGAACTCCTTTCGCGCCGAGACGTTCGCTGATTGCGAGTTCGGGGAGCGTACCAAAGTTGCGCAGGTAGCGGATGCCCCACCGCTCCAGGGTTTCGAGGAACTCCGCGGATTGGTCATCGGGAGCACCAAACAAAACGTTCAGTGGAAGGCTGCCCAGGCGAATTTCTTCTTCGCCCCGCGTAATGACCGTTACACCGGGATAGCCGCGAGCGGCAATGGTGGCCGCGTCGGGATTGGAAGCGACGGCGACATTCGTCTCAATGCCGAGTTCTGATGCGCGGCGTGCCAGATCACGGGCTAGTTTGACCGGAGGGCCGAACAGCGCGTCCATACCAGTGATGTCGAGTACCACTGTGTCGAAGGCTGTGTCTTCGATACGGGGAGAAAACGACTGGGCGCAATCGAGGAGGGCCGCATGCGTCGCACTTTCCTGGAGAGGAGAGCGATTCCGGAATACCAGTTCGGGCCACGCTTCGACCTGCAGCCTGGTCATTTCCAATTCGAGTCCCTGAGTACGAGCTTTTTCGTTCAAACCGAAGACTCTTTGCAGCGGAGGCTTGCCTTCCAGTACAACGACGGCTTTCGAGCGCAGCTCAGGCTCGGCGCGGAGGATGGCCTCGACTGGAAAATCGGGAACGAAGATGCAACAGAAACTCATGTACAAGCTCTCGGGTGTCAGCTTTTCCGCTAAAAACGAACCCCACGCCTCAACATTCACTTATCGCCACTTCTGTATTTGTGACAAACGAAGTAACCGATTGCACCGGCTTGCGCTCCAGGCGCGACCGCAAAAGTTCAGCCCGTATTTCCATTTCTGTAAAAATTTGTCCGTGAGCGGGTTTTATTTTTTCTAAACGCTGAGATCTGACAGCTGAGAGCTTTCCTGAGGACCTACGGGTGACCGCGGACGATTGCAGTTCGACCACCAGCGACGCGCAGGTTCGCGCGCATGAACTACGGGCCAGAACAAGCAGTACGGTCGGCGTATTCTCGACGGCACGGCGGAAACGGAACCAGGATGTCAGCGGAATGCGCCGGGCAGTTTGAACAGTGACATCGCCGAGATCGATCGCTACCAATCCGAATCCGCCGCTTTGCAGCAAAAGATCGGTTGCCCGGAGTGCCTGATCGAGAGAGTTGAAGTCGTTTCTGCTCTTGCCATCTGGTGAACTCCCACGAAGCGAGGTAGAGCGTTGTTTGCGTGAGGAACCTTGCTTGTCCGGATCACACCGGATCCAAAGCAAGTTCTTGAACTCAATTCCGGCTATCGCGGCAGAGTGCACATCGAGTGAGTCACTGACATCGACCAGCGCACAGGCTTCCTGGCGATGAGTAGCAGCCGCGAAGATAGTAAGCAGTACGCTGGTACGTCCGGACGAAGCGGGGCCGCAAATCTCAGTGAGGCATCCCCTTGGCAATCCGCCAGTCAAATTGTCCAGGGTAAGTATGCCGCTGGGCGTCATGTCCGGCGCCGGACGGACTTCTAATCGTGAAGCCGGGGTGACTGGCGAGAGCCGGGGGGTAGCGGCAAGTTTTTTGAGCAGCAGGGCAGGGCTTTCCCCAGTGATAAAAACGTCGGGAGAGCCCGTCGCCGGCTGGGCGCATGCGAGCAGGGAAGACATAGCGACCTCAATTTTCAGGGAGCATCGGACCAGGCAGAATCCGGGAGCGAACTACGTATTTTCGCTTTTTGTTCGCTTCGAGGATTTTGCTCGCCGGTCGGGAGATTGTCAAGCCAGACGGCCAAAAATTGAGCACTAAAAACTTTAGAACCGGCTCCTTACCTAGGTAATCTTGTTCCCCTCTGAAGTAACCACCTAACATCTTGAGCAGGCGTGCTTTGTAACGTAATTGCCCGTTGTTGCGGCGGCGCAGATGACCTGCGCAAGCGCGTCGTACTCAGCTGGAGGATGTATGAAGGTTGCGCGCAGAGTCGTCCTATTTTTGATGTCAGCCTTGGCCGTGTTAAGTCTGTCGGGGTGCAAGAACTTGCCGTGCACTGGCATGACTCCGGGGAGCACAGGAGGATCGGGCAGCGGGTCCTCAGGCGGAACTGTGACCACCGACACTTGCAATGGTAGTGGCGTAGTTGGCGGAATTGGTGTGGGCAGCGCGCTCATCTACACCGTGAATGGCAGCTCCGCCCAAGCTGCAACCCTGAACGGAAACACGCTTGGACTCGTCTCTCCCTACACGCCTCCTACCTTGGTGGGTAGCGGCGCCGATGACATGCTCATCGTTAATAAAAAGTTCCTCTATATACCGCAGGGTTCAAGCCTGATGGTGGAAGGCTTCGTCATCAGCAGATCGACGGGCGCGTTGACACCTATTCCTGGCAGTCCGTTCTCCGTAGCTTCGGGCTCGGATACGATTGCGAGCGATCCGCAAGGACGTTTTCTGTTCCTGGGCAATGAAGGATCGGGACAGATCGCAACCTTTATGATTGACGCCAATACGGGCGCGTTGACGCAGTCGCCCGGCTCTCCATTTACGTATGGCCTGAGTTCAGCGGACACGTTCGCGGTGGATGGAAACGGAAAATTCTTGTACGTCGGGCAGATGTCGACCACGCTGCCGTTGCACATATTCGCGATTGATCAGAATACGGGAGCCATTGCGCCTATTCCGGGGAGTCCGTTTCCATTAGGGATTTCGACGCCTCATGCCGATCCCAGTGGCAAGTTCATGTTGGGTATTGCGGGTTTTGTGGACGAAGGCGGTGCCTCGGGCGATACACATATTCACGTGTTTGCTATCGATCCCGTGACTGGGGCGCTTTCTCCAGTACCCGGCTCGCCCTTCGCCACGGCTTCTTCTCCGGAGGAATTCGCGATTAGCCCGAATGGCAGCTTCGTATACTCGTTTGGATTTACGAGCAGCGCGACGAACGCGCCCATCGAGGGTTTCCAGATGGATCCGACCACTGGGGCGCTGACTTCTCTCCAGGGATCGCCTTTCGTCAGTCTGCCCGCGCCGGCGCAGTGCAAGTTTGATCAGAGCGGCGGCGAGATGTTCTGCACCGACAGCATTTTTGGATCGAAATTGATGGTGTTCACCACGAACTCGACGAACGGTGCTGTGTCTCACAACGCACAGGACTTGGTCACCAGTAGTTTCCCGTTGGCAGTCACCAACTAAGTAGTGGACTGGTTATCGTTCTACAGTAAAGACTGTAGAGTGCAATAACGCTGTTCCATGCTTATATAAGCGGAGCCTCAGCAGGCTCCGCCGTCCCACCTAAAACTGTGTAGCGGCGCGGCTTCTGAGCCGTGAATCCCCCAACGCACAAAGATTTTCTGAACAACATTCGATGAAGAGTCGTCCTCGACCCAACGCGGGCAGGTCGTCTTGTGGGCAGTGTCCTGCTCACCGCACCAGGAGTGCATCATGAAGAAAAGCGGACAGGGAGCGGCAGTTGCCTCTCCTAAAACCGAAGTCAGCCGTTCCGCGAATGGGAATGGAACGGCCGTGGCTGTAGCTGAAACGGCCAATGTCGACCTCGGTGTCATTCTTACTGGCTTACAAACCATGCGCGACGGGGATTTCTCCGTGCGGCTACCGGGCTCGTGGACAGGGCTAGCGGGCAAGATTGCAGATACGTTCAACGAGATCGTGGCGGCGAACCAGCAGATGGCGCAGGAATTGAAGCGCGTGGGCCAGGTGGTCGGCAAGGAAGGCCGCACTCGTGAGCGGACCAAATTCCATGAGGCCCGCGGCGCCTGGGGCGAGATGGAGACGTCGGTTAACACGCTGGTCGAAGACCTGCTACGTCCGAATACGGAAGTCACGCGCGCCATCGCTGCCGTGGCGCAGGGAAACCTCACACAGACGGTTCGACTTGACGTCGACGGCCGTCCTCTCGAGGGCGAATTTTTACGCTCCGCAAACATCGTGAACACGATGATTCAGCAGTTGAGCGTCTTCACGTCGGAAGTTACGCGCGTAGCTCGCGAAGTCGGAACCGATGGCAAGCTTGGTGGACAGGCGGTTGTGCCGGGCGTTGCCGGAACGTGGAAGGACCTTACCGATTCGGTGAATTCGATGGCCAGCAACTTGACTGGCCAGGTGCGAAACATCGCTGAAGTGGCAACGGCTGTGGCGAGCGGCGACTTGTCGCGCAAGATCACGGTCGACGTTCGTGGGGAAATTCTGCAGCTCAAAGAAGCCATTAACACAATGGTCGATCAGCTGCGTTCATTCGCTTCGGAAGTAACCCGCGTAGCCCGAGAAGTGGGAACAGACGGCAAACTTGGTGGACAGGCGGTGGTTCCCGGTGTGGCGGGAACGTGGAAAGATCTAACGGACTCGGTCAATGCCATGGCCGGCAACTTGACGGCGCAGGTTCGAAATATTGCCGAAGTAACGACGGCTGTGGCCCGCGGCGACTTGTCGCGAAAGATTACGGTTGACGTGAAAGGCGAAATTCTCGAACTCAAAGAGACCATCAACACGATGGTCGACCAGTTGAACGCATTTGCCGGCGAAGTTACCCGCGTGGCCCGCGAGGTCGGAACCGAAGGCAAACTTGGTGGCCAGGCGCAGGTGCCCGGCGTCGCCGGAACCTGGAAGGATTTAACGGACAACGTGAACTTTATGGCCGGCAACCTCACCGCCCAGGTCCGAAACATCGCCGAAGTCGCGACAGCGATTGCCGGCGGAGACTTGTCGCGCAAAATTACTGTCGACGTCCGCGGCGAAATTCTGCAGCTCAAAGAAACACTGAACACCATGGTGGATCAGCTGAACCGCTTCGCCGGCGAAGTTACGCGCGTGGCTCGCGAAGTGGGTTCGGAAGGACGACTTGGGGGGCAGGCGAACGTACCTGGGGTGGCTGGTACGTGGAAGGACTTGACCGACTCGGTGAACTCGATGGCCGGCAACTTGACGGCGCAGGTTCGAAATATTGCCGAAGTAACGACGGCTGTGGCCCGCGGCGACTTGTCGCGCAAGATCACAGTTGACGTTAAGGGTGAAATTCTCGAACTCAAGAACACCATTAACACGATGGTGGACCAGCTCAACGCGTTCGCCGGAGAAGTGACGCGTGTGGCCCGTGAAGTCGGAACCGAAGGAAAACTTGGTGGTCAGGCGCAGGTACCGGGCGTTGCCGGAACCTGGAAGGATTTAACGGATAACGTCAACTTCATGGCCGGCAATCTGACGGCGCAGGTACGAAACATCGCCGAAGTGGCAACGGCCGTAGCACGCGGCGACTTGTCCCGAAAGATCACGGTAGACGTCCGCGGGGAAATTCTGCAGCTCAAAGAAACACTCAACACCATGGTGGACCAGCTGCGGTCATTCGCGTCGGAAGTGACGCGTGTCGCCCGCGAGGTGGGCACCGACGGCAAACTGGGCGGACAGGCGGTCGTACCCGGCGTCGGCGGCACGTGGAAAGATTTGACCGACTCGGTGAACTCGATGGCTAGCAACCTCACTGGCCAGGTCCGAAACATCGCGGAAGTATCGACGGCTATCGCCAACGGTGACTTGTCGAAGAAAATCACCGTCAACGTCAGCGGCGAAATCCTGCTGCTGAAAGAGACCATCAACACGATGGTCGATCAGTTGAATGCGTTTGCCAGCGAAGTAACGCGCGTGGCTCGCGAAGTCGGATCGGAAGGGCGGCTTGGCGGTCAGGCGAACGTGCCCGGCGTCGCCGGTACGTGGAAGGACTTAACCGACTCGGTCAATTCTATGGCGGGAAACCTCACGGCGCAGGTTCGAAATATCGCCGAAGTAACGACAGCTGTGGCTCGCGGCGACTTGTCGCGCAAAATCACAGTCGACGTCAAGGGCGAAATTCTCGAACTGAAGAACACCATCAACACGATGGTGGATCAGCTGAATGCATTCGCTGGGGAAGTAACGCGTGTGGCCCGCGAAGTTGGTACCGACGGAAAACTCGGCGGCCAGGCTGAAGTTCCGGGGGTCGCGGGAACGTGGAAGGATCTCACCGATAACGTGAACTTCATGGCCAGCAACCTCACGGGCCAGGTGCGAAACATCGCGGAAGTAGCAACGGCGATCGCAAACGGCGACTTGTCCAAGAAGATCACCGTGGACGTCCGCGGAGAAATCCTACAGCTCAAAGAGACACTGAACACGATGGTGGAGCAGTTGCGCTCGTTCGCTGCGGAAGTGACGCGCGTGGCTCGCGAAGTCGGATCCGAGGGCCGACTCGGTGGTCAGGCCAACGTACCTGGTGTCGCAGGAACCTGGAAAGACTTGACTGACTCTGTAAACGCGATGGCCGGCAACCTTACGGCGCAGGTCCGAAATATCGCCGAAGTGACGACCGCCGTGGCTCGCGGTGACTTATCGCGCAAGATCACGGTCGACGTGAAGGGCGAAATTCTGGAGTTGAAGAACACCATCAACACGATGGTGGACCAGCTCAATGCGTTCGCGGCCGAGGTGACGCGCGTGGCCCGCGAAGTCGGTACGGAAGGCAAACTTGGCGGCCAAGCGCAGGTGCCGGGGGTCGCCGGTACGTGGAAGGATCTTACCGATAACGTGAACGTCATGGCCGCCAACCTGACAGAACAAGTTCGCGGCATTGTGAAGGTGGTGACGGCTGTTGCGAACGGCGTCTTGACACAGAAGTTGACCGTGAACGCGAAGGGTGAAGTTGCTGCCCTCGCCGAAACTATCAACAATATGACCGACACCCTGGCTACGTTTGCCGATCAGGTGACCACGGTGGCGCGCGAAGTCGGCGTGGAAGGACGTCTGGGCGGACAAGCGAACGTGCCTGGTGCGGCCGGCACATGGAAAGACTTAACCGGTAACGTCAACCTGCTCGCGGACAACCTGACGAACCAAGTCCGCGCGATTGCCGAAGTTGCGACGGCTGTGACGAAAGGAGACCTCACGCGATCCATTCAGGTGGAAGCCCGCGGCGAGGTGGCGGAACTCAAAGACAACATCAATACGATGATCAACAACCTCCGTCTGACGACGGAGCGAAACACGGAGCAGGATTGGCTCAAGACCAACCTCGCCCGGTTCACCGGGATGTTGCAAGGCCAGCGCGACCTGGGCACCGTCGGACGCATGTTGCTGTCGGAATTGGCACCGCTGGTCAGCGCTCAGCAGGGTGTGATTTACCAGATGGAATCGGAGGATTCCGGCAGCCTCGTGCTGCTCTCTGCATTCGCCGGCGACGGCGACGATGGGCACCTTCGCAGGATGGAGCTGGGCGAGGGTTTGATTGGACAGTGTGCGATGGAAAAACGTCGCATGCTGATTACGGATCTTCCAGCGGATCGCACCATTCCGATTCGCTCAGGATTATTCGAAGCCGTTCCACGAAACGTGATCGTCCTCCCGATTCTCTTTGAAGACCGGGTGAAAGCGGTTATCGAACTCGCGACTCTGAGTGCGTTTACTGCCTCTCACCTGGCTTTCCTCGAGCAGCTAACGGCCAGCATCGGCATCGTGTTGAACAGTATCGAAGCCACGATGCAGACAGAAGGCCTTCTGAAGCAGTCGCAACAGCTCGCTGCGGAACTGCAGGCACAGCAGAAAGAGCTACAGCAGACAAACGAGCAGTTGGCACAGAAAGCGCAACAGCTCGCCGAACAAAACGTCGAAGTCGAACGGAAAAACCAGGAAATCGAGCAGGCTCGCCGTGCTCTCGAAGAGAAAGCCAAAGAGCTGGCGCTAACCTCGAAGTACAAATCGGAGTTCCTGGCGAATATGTCGCACGAGTTGCGTACGCCGTTGAACTCTATTCTCGTGCTTGGCCAACAACTCACGGACAACCCGGACGGCAATCTGACGCCGAAACAAGTCGAATTTGCCCGCACGATCCATGCGGCCGGTACGGACTTGCTCAATCTCATCTCCGACATTCTGGATTTGTCGAAGATCGAATCGGGCACAGTTTCGGTAGAGGCGGAGGAAATCTTCTTCGCCAGCCTGCTCGATGCCATCGCGCGTCCGTTCCGCCACGAGGCGGAGAACAAGCGGCTGTCGTTCGAGATCCATACCGATCCACATCTCACGCGGAGCATGGTGACCGACTCGAAGCGTTTGCAGCAGGTGCTCAAGAACCTGTTATCGAACGCCTTCAAGTTCACGGAACAGGGAGGTGTGCGGCTTTCGGTAGCGACTTCGGCAACCGGGTTCAGCGAAGATCATCCCATCTTATCGAAGGCGGCGTCGGTAATTGCGTTTGAAGTGGCCGATACGGGCATCGGGATTCCGACCGATAAACAACGCATCATCTTCGAGGCCTTCCAACAGGCAGATGCCGGAACGAGCCGCAAGTACGGCGGAACCGGACTGGGTCTCGCCATCAGCCGCGAACTGGCAAGCCTGCTGGGTGGAGAAATCCAGCTGCGCAGTACGCCGGGCAAAGGCAGCACATTTACGCTGTACCTGCCGCAGACGTACGTAGGACCTTCGGCAGCGACGATGCCGCCTTCCGATGGGAAGCCGTTGACGAAGTCACCTCTCCAACTGGCGACCGTGGTGGTCACCGAAATACCGGTGGAGCACATTGAGGACGATCGCGACAATCTCGGTCCGAAGGACGCGATTCTGCTCATTGTCGAAGACGATCCGCATTATGCGCGCGTCCTGATGGATTTAGCCCGCGACAAGGGCTTCAAGGTGCTGGTCGCGATGCGGGGCGCCGACGCACTGGCGCTCGCGCGCGAATACCAACCTTCGGCAGTTTCTCTGGATGTGTTCCTGCCAGACATGCTCGGCTGGACGGTGCTGAATCACCTTAAGCAGGATCCGGCCACGCGGCATATTCCGGTGCAAATGCTGACGCTCGACGAAGACCGGCATCATGGTCTCGCGCGCGGCGCGTTCGCGTTCGTGACTAAGCCAACCACGCCAGAAGGGCTGGAGCAGGCTTTGACGCGAATCAAGGAATACTCTTCGCCGCGGCGCAAGAAGCTGCTAGTGGTTGAAGACAATCCTGCCGAGCAGTTAAGTATCAAGGAGCTTCTTGGTTACGACGATATCGACGTTAGAGTCGTGGGCACTGGCAATGAGGCCATCGACCGCATCAATCAGGATGGATTCGATTGCGTGGTGCTCGATCTGCGGTTGCCCGATATGACCGGATTTGACGTTCTCGAACGTTTGCGGGATATGCCGGCAGCCAGTGACTTGCCCGTCGTCGTGTTTACCGGGAAGGAGCTGTCGCCTGAAGAAGATGCTCGATTGCATACTCTGGCCAGGAGTGTTGTGGTGAAGGGGGTCGAATCGCCGGAACGATTGCTTGACGAGACGGCTTTGTTCCTGCATCGGATAGTTGCCGATCTTCCGGTCGAGAAACAGAGGATGCTCGATCGCCTGCACCGGTCGGATGACGCGCTGGTTGGCCGCAAGGTGCTGGTGGTTGACGACGACGTCCGCAACATTTTCGCGCTGAGCAGCGTGCTGGAGCGCCGGGGCATGACGGTGCTTACCGCCGGCACTGGACGCGAAGCGATTGCGACTCTCGAGTCCACGCCAGACATGGCGATTGTGCTCATGGACATCATGATGCCGGAAATGGATGGGTACGAAACTATGCAGGTGATTCGCCAGAATGCCGCTTTCCGGCGCTTGCCGATCATTGCGCTTACAGCAAAAGCTATGAAGGGCGATCGCGAGAAATGCCTTGAAGCTGGCGCTTCGGAGTATTTGGCAAAGCCTGTCAATACCGAACAACTGCTGTCGGCGTTGCGTATGTGGCTACACCGATAAGAAAGGGAGATCGTAACCAAGGGCTCAAATGAGTTCTCACGACGCGGTTAACATCCTGATGGTCGATGATCAGCCGGGCAAACTGCTCAGCTACGAAGCGATCCTTAGTCCGCTGAGCGAGAACCTTCTCAAGGCAAATTCTGGAAGGGAAGCCCTCGATGCGCTCCTGCGCAATGACATAGCGGTCGTGCTGATGGACGTGAGCATGCCGGACATAGATGGTTTCCAGTTAGCCGACATGATCCGGGAACATCCGCGGTTTCAAAAGACGGCCATCATCTTTATATCGGCCGTCCATTTGAGCGACGTTGATCGCTTAAAGGCCTACGAGCGCGGGGCTGTCGATTACATTTCAGTACCCGTCATTCCAGAGCTTCTGCGAGCAAAGGTCAGCGTGTTTGCGGAGCTATACCGAAAGAACCAGCAACTGGAGGCGCTTAACCGCGAGCTCGAACAGCGGGTGCTGGAGCGCACAGAAGAGCTTCGGGAGAGCGAGGCGCAGTTTCGATCTTTGGCCAACTCGATTCCGCAGTTGGCCTGGATGGCCGATTCCAAGGGAGAAATCTTCTGGTTCAACCAGCGTTGGTACGACTACACGGGAACTACTTTTCCTGAGGTAAAAGGCTGGGGTTGGAAGATGGTCCAGCATCCGGAACACGCGGATCGAGTAATGGGGAGCGTCCAGCACTCGTGGGACACCGGGGAGCCATGGGAAGAAACGTTTCCGATACGCGGCAAGGATGGCGATTACCGTTGGTTCCTCTCGCGTGCTTTACCGATTCACGATGCTACCGGGCAGATCGTGCGCTGGTTTGGCACGAATACGGACATCACCGAACGTAAGCTGGCGGAAGAAGCGCTGGTGAAATCGGAGAGGCTCGCGGCAATGGGACGGCTTGCCGGAATCATCGCACACGAAATCAACAATCCGCTAGAAGCGATCTCAAACGCGTTCTACCTGCTGCGCGATCATTCGTCGCTGGACGAAGAGGCGCGATACTACGCGAAGCTGGCTTCGGAAGAAGTGTCGCGGATTGCGCATATCACGAAGCAAACGCTGAGTTTCTACCGGGAGTCGCAACAATCCGTAGCCGTATCGCTTCCGGAACTCCTCGACAACGTTCTGGAACTGCAGGCTCGCCGGCTCCAGCTAAATGGAATTACTGTGGATAAGCGGTACCGTTCCCGCGGGGTAATTCAGGGATTCCCTGTCGAACTAAAACAGGTCTTCCTGAATATCATTGGGAATGCGGTACAGGCGATGCCGCAAGGCGGCAGACTTCGGGTGCACCTACTAGAGGCCAGCGATCACCGGACTGGCCGCCACGGCATGCGGGTCTCGGTTTACGACACGGGTTCAGGGATCAATCCGGAGCACGCCAAGCGTATATTTGAGCCCTTCTTCAGTACCAAGGAGACCAAGGGTACGGGGCTTGGGCTTTGGATCAGCCGCGGCATCATTCAAAAATACGAAGGAAGCATCCGCTTCCGCAGCATGCGGCTTGGCAACGGTCACGTAACTTGTTTTTCTGTGTTCATACCGTCTGTAGGCATGTCACGGCCGACCAGGAGTGCCGCAACATTAGTCGCTTAGCAGGTGGTAATCGATGAGGCAGAAGTTCCGGATATTATGCGTCGATGACGAGGAGAACCCTCTGGTTCTCCGGAAATTCCTGCTGGAAAAAGCGGGTTACGACGTGATCACGGCGAAATCGGCGGAAGAAGCACTCGAGATAGCCGGACGCGAAAATGTCGATCTCGTGCTTTCTGATTACCTCATGCCGGGAACAACCGGCGCAGAACTGGCGCGGCGCGTCAAGGTGCGACGACCCGATCTGCCGGTTGTGCTCCTTTCCGGTGTCAACGAGATTCCTGCCGGCGCCGATATGGCGGATGCTTTTCTCAGTAAGGTAGAGGGACCGGAGCGACTCTGCCAGCAGATTGCTTCGGTGTTGAGCGAACGCGAGTGAATCGGGATATGCCGGCGTCGGAACTCGGTAATTGCTGAAGCGTTGGTCTTGAGACCTACCGATGTCTAACTGTTTACCAACATCTGCGAGTCTGCGCCCAGAATGCTAAAATATTGAGTGTTCCAGCGGGGCGCTATCGTCTAGGGGTTAGGACGGAAGATTCTCAATCTTCAAACCCGGGTTCGATTCCCGGTAGCGCTACCAAATCTCTCCGTGGTCTTCTTCTTTCATTCCATCTGATCTCGTCTTCTATCTACAGAGCCGCATCCGACGGGCAATTCAGTGAGGTAAGTCACATTCAGAGGTGACGGTCGGGTGCTTGAAAGGGCACTAGAATGGGCGCGTATGGCAACGCTGAGTGCCACTGCGATCCGCACTTTTCGTGTTCGCGCGAATTCATTCAATCGACGCAGTCTGCTTCGACGGATTGCTCAACATCGCGACCAGCGCCGCACCGCGTATCCGGCGAGTGCGGGATACTCTGCACCGATAGTCGAGTTCGAAACGGAAGACGGCCTATCCGGCAGCGTCATTGTGAGTGAAAGCGATCTCCCAATCCTCTGCGGAGGAGAGGAGATGGCGGCGAAGCGATGCTTAGAAATGATTCTCGCCGCGCGGCAAGGGGACTCGGACGCGGCAGACAAACTTGCGAAGATGGAGCAGAGTTGGGGCCAGGGCGATATATATAATGCCCAGCCTTGCGAGACCGAGTATTGGGTCCCCTCCACCAGCACCGAGCCGCATTCTGAGCAGGACATCAGTCAAAAGGGATTCATCTTGCTGAAATTAAGCCAGCAGGATTATCCCGTGCCTGATTTTGTGGTGTTGACTTCGAAAGCGTATGCCGAGCGTTCCCGCAGTTTCGAAGTGCATCTGCGCGATGCCCTGAAACAGTTGGAAATCCTGACGTTGCAATCTTTAGGCGGCGGCGTAAGCCCGCTCGTTCTTGCGATCAGATGCGCAACTGCCTCGTACATTCCGGGGTTGATGGACACCTATCTGAATGTCGGCGTGACGGAAAGAACACTGGGCGCGCTGGAGAATATGTACGGCAGGGTCGGCGCACGGAAGATGTTTCTCAACACGCTCAAGAACCAAGTCCACATGCTGAGCCCAGAGAAGTATGCGGCATTTGCCAGCGGGATCCGATCCGATGTAGACCCAAGTGAGGTCGATGATCTCATCGACCGGCTGTGCGAAATTGTCAGGCGCATCAATGGAAGCTTGCTGCAAGATCCATTCGCCCAAGCGATGTTCTTCGCACAGCAGTCTTACAAGCATTTTGAGGAGAACCGCGATCTGGTTTTGACTTTGTGCCGCGGAGCCGAACACTTTCCTTCCCTGATCCTGCAGAAGATGATCTGCACGGTGCGGCACGAGAGTTCGTATGCAGGGGTAGTTTCCAGTCGGCACACGCAAACGGGATTAGGTGTGGAGTTGCAGACAGCGCACAACATCTTCGGTGAGGAGATGATGACGGGAACGGCGGAGATTCAGACGACCGACTTTGAGGACCGGGAGACGGTGAGAGATAGTTTTCCAGCTGTGTACCATTTTGCCCCGCACCTTGCTGAACTGGAACGTGATTTCGAGTCGCCGGTTACGATCGAATTCGCGGTAGAGGCGACACCCACACACGAATCGTTCGCGTTGCTGCAACTGAATCAGACGGGAATGGCAGGCCGGGCGGCGATTACGGCAGTGGTGGACATGCACAAGTCGGGAATCATCTCGCGACAACGAGTAACGGACCTGATCCGGCCGTATCACATTAAACAGCTGACCAGCGACACCATCGACCAGGAAGATTTTAGTGTACTCAATCCATTTTCGTCCGGAATTTCGGTGTTGCCCAGGTCGGCCGTGTCAGCGCGAGTGTATTTCAGCGGCGATGCTGCGCTTCGCGCCAAGAGCCAGGGGGACAAGGTCTGCCTATGCAAAACAAGTTTTGTGCCGACTGACAGCGTGGTGATGCGGGAGATGGATGCGATTATCAGCCTCACATCAGCAGCGGTACACGTGGTTACGATATGTCAAAGCTTAGGGATACCTGCGCTCCTCAGCCTGGAGAAAAATGGGGTGACGCTGCTCGAAAGCGGTGGGCTGGTGAATTCACATGGGCAGGAAGTGAAAGAAGGTGATTGGATTACGATTTCGTCGCGGCGAAGGTCGATTTACCAGGGTCGAGCAAAGTATAAGCCGGCCCGGCTGTTGCGGTACATGCGGGGTGAGCGCGTCGAGTTGGATCGAGAGGAAGAGAAGACGTTTGTCGGAATCGCTTATGCGTACCGGTACTACCAGCAATTAACGCGCGGCATGGAGGTCGAGCAGCTTTCCACGCTGAGTGAGGTGACGCGGCTGGTGAATTTCGAATTGCGCGGTGAATCACAGGAAGCGAGGCAACTGGTGAACGGGTGGTTCGATGACCGCGAGAACCTGTACATGGAAGAGGTTCTCAGGAGCGATATCGGCGATCACCTGGGACAGACCAACGTTTTCGAGATGCTCACGCTCGAGCGCAAGATCAGGTTCTTCAAACGCGCATTGCAGAAATGCGAAAAGGAACGGATCTCCGGATACGAGGCCGGGGCCTTTATGCTGGGAAGGTTCCTTTGCCTGCGGTACCCGGTATCCTTTTGGAAGAGCTTCACTGCGGAAGAAGTTGGGCTGTTGGTCAACGAGTGGGTGCTTTTTGAGAAGTACATGCAGGTCCTGCACAGCGTGGGCGAGCGCAAGGTGCTGATGGCACGCAAGCAGATTCTGAAGAATGGCTTAGAGCAACTGTCGTTGCATCCTGGCAACGTGCAGCCCTTGATTACTCTGAAACTGAGCGGTGCAAGGCTGGATGAAGCGCGAAAAGCGTTGCCGGAGTGGTCCGACGTACAATCGGCCCACGTGTTGGAAATCCTCCAGCAGCCCTACCGGGCGTTCTACGATTTCAACGCCAAGTGGTCGGTAGGGCAGTTGGAGAAAATCT
Source organism: Terriglobales bacterium (assembly GCA_051984555.1). GTDB lineage: Bacteria > Acidobacteriota > Terriglobia > Terriglobales > Acidobacteriaceae > Gp1-AA122. Next base: position 25,899 of record JBPYEW010000010.1, read on the forward strand.
GTAACGAAGAAGGCCTGCCGTTACCGCGCCCCGACGATTTCTAGTTCGGGCTGAATTTCCCTCTTTGAGCCATCCGCCAAACCATACAGGCGCTCGCGGTCGATCACCGGTTCAAGATCGCGAAGAACGTCGGGAAGTTCTCTTCCATCGCGAGCAGCGGCCAAACGTCCTAGAGCCAGCGACAGAGACAACACCGCATTCATGCCGAGGTTCGCCTTCCGCTGCATGATTTGGATCTTCTCCTCCGCGGCAGCGTTGGGCGCGATTTTCCCCCGCTTGGTCGCGAGATCAAGTTCTAGCAGTAATAGTTCGCGGTCGATATCCGCGATCGAACCAAGCGACGAGATTCGCTGTCCGAGGAAGCGGGGTGCCAGGACTTCGGTGACATTGGCAACTGCATTCAGGCAGCCCTTACCGTTGTAACGCTTCGACCGAACCCAAAGATCGGCGAGTTCACGGTTCTCTTTCGTGAGGACGTCGGCCTTGATATTGGGTGCGAAACGATAGGTTTTGTCTTTCTCCTTGTAGACGAAGTGCTGCGGGTACTTGCGAGTGAGCGGACTCGCTTCGATGACGCTGTCGATAAGGTGAATGGCCTCGTCGGTTCCGGCTGAAGTGCCGAGCGGCGTGGCAGCCGTGAACTTCATGCCATTGTCGAGCATGACGATGACGCCGACGGTGGGAATCCCCGCATTCGTGGGCTCTTCGTGGGCTGAGATGTCCGCGATGATCAAATCGGGATCCAACCTGCGAGTGATCTTTACACCCTTTCTCGCCATCTCCATGAGGTCGACGATTCGGCCATACTTCACGAGGCGCTCAGTATTGGCGCCGCCACCGCACTTAAGGCCAAGCGCACCCACTGCGAACGCAATATCCGCTTCCATGACTTCATTGGGTGATTTCGAGCGGTGCGAGACGACTAGAGCGAGCCCTTTCTGCTTTGCTATGCGGGTCGCCAGCAGGGTCTCGCTCAAGCTGCCAATCTGATTTGCCTTGATCAAGGCGGTGTTGATAAGTCCCTCGTCAGCGCAGCGGGCAATCGTCGAGTCCTTGGTCGTGACCAGGTCATCGCCAATAATAAGGATCTCCTGGTCGAGGGCCTTCATGAGCTTTTTCCAGCCCTCGTAATCGTCCTCCGCGAAAGGATCCTCGAGCGAGACGATCGGATATTTCTTTACCCAGCGGACATAGAGTTCCACCATCTCGTCAGTGCTGAGAACTTTGGGATCTTCGGCCCGCCAGAACAGATACTGACCAATCGATTCCTTCTCGCCCGTTTTTTCCCGATAAGCGTTGCTGAGTTCACTGGCTGCTGGGTCGAGGGCGAGGCACACGTCGCGGTCGGGGACAAAGCCGCATTCTTCGATGGCTTGTACAGCGACGCGCAGTGCACGCTCTTCGGGGAGCAGATCATCTTTCTGCTTGGCATAGGAAGCCACCACGCCGCCCTCCAGACCGATTCCGACGAAGTTCAGGCCTTCCGTGTCCTGGATGATCTGGATCGCGCGGGTCTGGAGAAGATTCGTCACGTGTTGGGCTTCCACATAGTCCTTTGCGGTGAGCGGTAGGAACATGAATTCCTGGAAACTAAGATTGCCGCCCATTTCTTCGGTGTGGCGTCCTCCCATAAGGGAATTGCGAAATTCCCAAGGAGCGAAGACGATCCGGCCATCGGGCAGTTCGAGTTCCTGAAGACGGTGCAGGCGCAACTTGCGGCGAAGTTCCGCGGGATTGACGGGACGAGCATCGGTAACGCCGTGGGTTGGCTCGGCGGCGTGAACTTCGGCGGCTTTTGCCTCGGCCTGATGTTGGCGCTCTCGGAATGCTTTGTATTTGCCCGAATCGGAGAGCAGGAAATCGAACAGGGCGACTACACCGATGGTGAACAAGAAGCGGCCCAGGTAGACCGCCACTGGCAGGTTCAAGTACAAACCGAGCGCTGCCAGAATGATTCCCGGAAGGAATGTGATCTGGGTCAGAGTCTTGCTGGCCGCAGGACCAGCCGCAGATACTGCGAGGTTCTGGGTTTTAACTGCGGGATGAAAACTTCCTGCTTCTTTGTGCACACCCTCGAACTTGCCATACGGAATTTTTGCGAACATCTCGAGGTACCAGAGCCAGCGGCGGAATGAAGGTTGATCGAGGTTCTTTTCTGCGCTGACCGCGAACTCGGGCCGGAGGTTGTTCGTCTTCACGGCGGCGAGGTAGTGTCCCATTTCGTGAATAGCGATGTTGGTATGCCACGCGGCGAACCACAAGAAGCTGGAGATGACGACTTCCGCGCTTAGGAACATTTGGCGGACTACGTCCACGCGCGAGGCAACATGCATCGAGATGCTGGCTAGCGAGCTTAGAAACGCTGCGTGGAACGACACCAGCTTGTGATTGGCGATAATCCAACCACGATCCAGGTAAGGAGTATTACTGCGGCGAGGCATGAAAGCACGAAATCGTTCGATAATGCCGGCCAGTAGAGAAGTCGAATGGAGGGAGCGCGAACGAGGGATAGTCATAAGAGAGCACTCCGCGAGGTCTGAGATTAGACCGATAGTCCCCTCGATTCTGAAGTGTTGCGAGCGGAGGGTCTGTGACTCGGGTCACAGGGGCGATTGATCCGGGCTGAGATGCGGCGTGATAACGTACGGCGCCGCGCCGATTCCCTTTAGTCGACAGGAGTGGCCGCATGGCAAGTCCGGCCGGCGATTGTTTCGGGGGGCGCGCTTCGGGCCTCACTAGATGACATAGCAGTTCGAGACCCTGGGCATGACCCAGGGCCTCGATTTGCAAATTACTCTTAATTGCCGCGCGGGGCGAATAGGTCTGTCATAACCTGAACGCTGTCGTCGCAGGCATGGTTGAGACAAGGTAGACCTAAGCCGGATTCCAGCGACTTCAAAAGCGAGAAATGGAGATAGCGGGTGGGACTCTTCGCGCCGCGAACACCATAGTTGCTGTCGACGATAAGGAGAACCTGATTCGTGTTTGGAGCCGTGCTGTAGTCGTTTTCGTCCCAGAGAACCACGATGGCGTTGCGTCCTTCGCGCCATACCGGCGAACGGTGAATGGCGTTGACGAGCCGCTGAACCGTGATATCACCTCGAAGAATGAGCGCGGGATTCAGGCCGGCTTGCGTGCCGTCGCTGATCGGGTCGAAATTACAAAAGGCTCCTGCGTTCCCTCGACCGTGCTGATCGTTGCACTGGTTGGGCGCAATGAAGGAGAACGCGGGGACACGTCCGGAAGCAAGATCCGCAAATAAGCCATCCGGCCCCTCGAAGTCGACCACGTTCTTCAAGCTGTTGCGCCGATCGATGCCTTCCTGAGTACTGCGGAAATACGCGAACGGGTTGTGCTTCACTGCATAAAGTTTTACTACGTCGTTTTGTGAGAGGGGCGGGTTGAGCTGGGGAAAGATATTGGTGAAGTCGGTGCTATCAGTGAAGAAACCGTCGCTGTAGTTCACGTTGTCAGCGCCGTCGAGCGGCAGACTTTCCTGATAACTCTTCCAAGAATGTCCAGCAGCAGCGAGTTGGTCAGCGATGGTCTTGCCGGAGGTGTTGTCGGCGGCGGGTATGGACTGAATGCCGTCAATGTTGTTTTCGCCCGGCGTGCCCTGTACTTCGTTTGTCGTGTCGACGGCGGGAGTGGCGGCATCGATCCCGGTTCCCGCAATGGGGCAGATATTGGGGCTCGGTGGGTTGTCAGTATCCGCGACACCGGTTTCCAGGTTGGGAGAACACGTGCTGTTGTGCCAATCGGGATTGTTGTCACTTTGCACTCCAAAATTCGATCCACCCACAACCTCAAGGTAATTGGTCAAGCTGGGATGTCCCACGGCGAAGTAGTTGGTAGCTACATTCGCCGACTTCGCTAAGCGGTTGGTGAACGGCGCGTTAGGGTTGTCGACGATCTGACCGTAGCCGTGATTTTCCATCATGATCACGAACACATGATCGAGGTGCGGAATACCTTTTGGAGTTGGGCCTTCTCCGGCGAATGAGGTGCCGGTCAGAACCGTCGCCAAACAGGCCGCGATTGCCGCGCTTTTCTTCATATGCATTGCCATCCTTGTGAGTTTCTGGAAATTCCCGGGCAGGTGGTCGAGAGTCGCCTGGCACCGGGTACCAAGCGGGCTGAGAGTAAGCGATGGAGATGAACGTGGTGTTGCGAGATTGTTACGGGAATATGAATTGTTGTTCAGCTTGATGACTGTCCGACATTGGGAGTCATCAATTCATCATTGATTAACAGCGGTAGTGTAGAGAAAGATCATGAGCACAAGGTGTTTCGACACGGTTATCCTCTCGGACTTGCACTTGGGATCAGAGGTCAGCCGTGCGCGAGCTGCACTGCAAACCTTGAAGACTGCCTCGTTTCGCCGGTTAATCCTGCTGGGCGACATCTTTTGCGATCTGAACTTCCGCCGCCTGAAGAAAGAACATTGGCAATTCCTCAGTTACATCCGGAAGCTGTCGAATCCGAAACGGGGAGTCGAGGTCGTTTGGGTGGAGGGCAATCACGACTACGGCTTGTCGGAAGTGATGTCGCATCTCGTCGGGATTCCGGTGTACCAAGAGTATGAGTGGGAATACCACGGTGTGCGCCACCTTGCGATTCATGGGCATCAGTTTGATCGCTTCCTCGTGAGTAATCGAGTCACGAGCAACCTGCTCACGTTGATTCATGAAAGCTTGCAGAAGCTCTCCTTTGGGCGCAAACGCGTAGTCGGTTTTCTCGAGCGATTCGACACCGTTTGGTTGCGGTTGTCGGACAAGGTAGCGAACCGCGCCCTCGAGTATGGCAAAGTGCGCAACGCAAGCCGCGTGTTCTGTGGACACACCCATGAAGCCATGCGCCTGATGAGCCAAGGTGTCGAATATTTCAATACAGGTAGCTGGACTCAGGAAAGCGCTACATACGTAACGATTGACGATGAAGGGGTACTAATCCATGTTTGCGAACGAGGAGTTAACGATCATCATCCTGGCTCAGAGCGGGGAGAAGACGATTGCGAACCTGCTGAGCTCGTTGGTGCTGCAAGATTACGCGCAGATGTCGAGTACGAGGATATTTTTGGCTGATGCCGAGTCTTGTGCTCACACGCGAGATGTGGTGTTAAGTTTCAGGCCTTGGCTGGATATAGAAAATATTGCCGGTTCGCTCGCAGAAGCGAGCCGAAATCAGGCAGTGCGTATTTCGCGCTCGGATTATGTGCTCTTTGTGGATGCGGGTGTCGAAATCTGCGATCCGACGTTAGTACGCAGAACCGTCGCATTGGCTCGCCGCAAACAGTTGCACTGTGTGACGGCAGCCGTGGCCTGCCCAGAGGGTAGATTGCACGAGAGACTTCGCTACCTCGGGATGAATTATATGCAACGCTTATCAGGCTTGCTCCAGCCCTTCAGTTCCCGTTTTTTCATGCTTTTTGAACGAGCTCAGTTTGACGTCCTCGGCGGATTTCCTGAAGCCTGCGTGAGCGATGATGGGTCGCTCAGCCGCAAGATCAAACGCGACCGTTTCGGGATCGTCCAAGGGCGCGTCTTAACCAGTCAACGAAACCCGCGATCGCACGGAAGTTTTCGATGGATCAGTCTGCTCCTGAGCTCGAAGTCAGGCGACTCGCAAACCAACGCGATCACGGCTAGTGCTGAGTAATCTTCGTCGCGGCGGCTTCATTCGTCGCCGTGGGCGCGGGGAACCGACCTGTCAATTCGACAGGGATAGCATTCTTTTTAGCTATCGTGCGAAACACATTCGCACTCGGCCGCAGTTTGCGTTGCTGCGTAGCGGGATCGAGTTCAACTAAGCCAAAGCGGAGTCGCCAACCCTCGCCCCATTCGAAGTTATCTGTGAGCGTCCAGTGGAAATATCCACGAACGTCGTAACCTTCGGCGAGTAACGTGTGCAGTTGTTGGAGCGCGTTCACCAGGAACCAGGGGCGAATCCGGTCCTGCGCGTCGGGAACGCCGCTCTCGAGTATATACATCGGTTTCTTCAATCGTGACGCCCGTAGCACCGCGGCACGGATTGCTTCCGGGTAGGCTTCGCCGTACGGACGCTCGACGCAACTGTCGCCCTGCACGACGTGTGGTGGGACGTACACGTCGGCACACAATTGCGAGAGATGCCTGGCGCTGAATGCGACGTGAAATCTGCTGTAGACGTTCAGGCCGACAAAATCACAGGTTGCTCTAGCCTCGTGTAGATCTCCATCCACAAGGTCCAGCGGGAACCCCATGGTTCCTTCTTCAATCGCCTTAAGAAAAGTCTCGTTGAATAAGGCATTGAGATTGGTTGTCGTCCACCGATCCAGGCGAGAGTGTTCGCGAGCGGGCTGAAAGACCGCGTAGTGTTGTGCCCAGCCGACTTGCGCTTCGGTTTGGATCGCGTGAATCCTGTTGTAGATGCCGGCATGGGCGCGGGCCATGCTCTTGATTGTGCGCAGGGCCGCGATAATCCGTCCCTTGTGTCCCGGGGGGAATTCACCCAAGACGTAGCCGAACGCTGCAAAGACATTAGGTTCGTTGAAGGTTATCCAGTGATGGCAGAGATCCCCGAATTCTTCCACCGCCCGGCTCGCGAACAACTCGAAAGCGCCCGACGCATTGGGATTGAGGAACCCTCCCGCGTCTTCGAACCACGCCGGATGCGTGAAGTGGTGGAGACAAATGATGGGTTGTATACCGCGCTCATGAAGGCATGCCAGCATCTCACGATACCGTGCAACGGCTTGGCGGTCCCATTCTCCGGGACCTGGCTCCAGACGACTCCATTCGACGGAAAGACGAAGTGCGTTCACGCCGAGGTCCTGGGCCAGAGCAAAGTCGAGTTCTGCGTTTCGCCACCAGTTGCATGCATCCCCCGATCGATCGCCGGTACGGATCTTACCGGCCGCCTCCCACCGCGCCCACTGGCTGTCTGGACTCGCGCCCTCGACTTGGTATGCAGAAGTCGAAACACCCCAAAGGAAGCCAGCAGGAAATTGAAGATCTCGCCCTGTGAAAGGCCGCGCTTGGATTTGTTCAGGAACCATGTCTGCCGGGATTCTAAGCCACGAGTGGGGGCGGTACCAGTTGAGTTCGAGATTCGGTCGCGAGAATAGTTAGTTTGGCGCCGCGGTATTCTCGCAGCGTTTTCGAATCACCTGCAAGATTGTGCTCTGCATGTCGCGCATGACGGCGTCGGTCCAAATTCGCGCGTACCAATTGAAGTCCGTCGAGACACGGTGCTGGCTCGAGAGATGCAGGCGTGTTACTCCATTGCCGCGTGGCTCCAAGGCATATTGGCCCCGCAGGACGTCGAAGTAAGCGCCGCCAACTTTGACATGTTCGTCGAGCGTGGTGGGAGGAATCTGGTCGCCTTGGGCTTTGATCGAGAATGCCAGGCGACGTTCCGGCTCCCAGACATCGACAGTCTCGATAAACAGCACCCCACCGGCGAAAGTCGCGTGCCGAACGCCACCGACTCCTTCGTAGGACAGCGTAGCTTCCAGAGGTGCTGGGAACCCTATGCGCCGGCTCCATGAAGGCCTTAACTCCTCTGGGCGAATGGTCGGAACGCGTTCGATATTGCCCCAAATCACATTGGGTGGCGCCTGGATATCGATGGTCGTTTCAACCGTCCTCAAATCCTTATTAGTCAGAATATGTTGTTCCCAGGGTCCGATCATGCATGGAAGAAGGAGAATGCATGCTGCCGAGACGTTACGCGCAGCTCGCGACCTGATCATGCGGACGACGCCACCCGCAATTAGCCCTCCTATGCTCGCCCAAACTAAGCCGACGGGAATGAACATCACCACACAAATCCAGCCCTCCCAGAGGAAGATCATCGACGCCGCGGCTCCGAGCAGGAGCGGCAGCCAGGGCAGAACGATCCACATGAGGACGCCTTGATGACTTTCCCGCTCGGCCGTGAACACCGAAACGAAGCCCATCGCGAGCGGGATCAGGAAAACAAATGAGATTGACATTACGGCGATCAGGTTCGAATGGAAGACTCGCACACTCCAGCGCAGGAAAATGCCATATGCGACTCCTAAAAGGACTCCCCACAGGAGACTCCACCCTGTCGAACGCCGCAGGCGTTTCATGCCGGAACTCTAGCATCAGAAAAGCCGGATTTCATTAGTTCTCCCGGTTTGTTGCGGTTGAATCCGATGAATGGGGTGCTGGCGGGATCCCACGAGCAGGAACCAGCAGAAATTCCTCATGGTTGAGAGGCTTGTGCCTGATTTGTAGACGGTAGACACAATCCCAGGCGTTTGGTGCCGCTTATAGGCATGGCTGGAATATGTTTCCTTGCAGACAGCAGCCTCGGTTTTGCCGTTAACCCTTTCAATTGGCCCGGTTTATTGACCAAGGTAGCACTTCGCTGTGCGTCTCTCACGCAAGTAGGCGTGCATCCTGTAGAATTTACGAAGTGGGGTGAAGCACCCAAGAAGCTGGGTGTCGACCATTATTTACCTATGCCAGTTCCTGTCTCTCAAATGTGGACGGTAGCTTCGTACGTTGTCGGCCAAAAGCTGAAGCGGCGCAAGCACTTCCCAGTGGTACTCATGCTGGAGCCGCTGATGCGTTGCAACCTCGCGTGCGCCGGCTGCGGCAAGATTCAGTATCCCGGCCACATCCTCAAAAAGGAACTTACGCCGGAGGAATGTTTCCGAGCTGTGGACGAATGCGGTGCGCCCCTGGTGAGCATTCCCGGCGGCGAGCCCCTGATGCATCCCCGGATCACGGAAATCGTCGAGGGGATTGTTGCTCGCAAGAAATACGTGTACTTGTGCACGAACGGCTTGTTGCTGAACGAGCGTCTCGACGAGTTTAAGCCGAGCAAGTACTTCTCCTTTGTTGTTCACATGGATGGTCAGCGCGAGCATCATGACTTCTCGGTGTGTCGCGAGGGTACCTACGACAAAGCGGTGGAGGCCATTCGTGAAGCACTGAAGCGGGGCTTCCGGGTAACCACGAATACCACGCTCTTCGAAGGCGCCGATCCAAAGAGCGTTCGCGAGTTCTTCGATGAAATGATGGATTTGGGGATCGAGGGCTTGATGCTCTCTCCCGGTTACACCTACGACAAGGCTCCAGACCAGGAACATTTCCTAAGCCGCAAGAAAACACGCCGATTGTTCCGGCAGATTCTCAGCAATCGCAAAGCGCCATGGAAGTTCAACATGAGTCCGTTGTTCCTGGAGTTCCTGATGGGACGGCGCGAGTACAAATGCACGCCATGGGGCATGCCGACTTACAACATCTTCGGCTGGCAAAAGCCCTGCTATCTTCTTCAAGACGGATATACCGATACTTTCGATGAACTGATTCGCACCACGGAATGGGAAAAGTACGGGACCGAGAGCGGCAATCCGAAGTGTGCCAATTGCATGGTTCATAGCGGCTACGAGGCCAGCGCCGTGAATGACACGTTTGGATCACTGCGTGGGTTTATGGCAACTGTTCGAGCGACTTTATTCAACGGCTACGATGATCCCGACGTGGATCTGGATAGTACGCCGCGGGCGCCCTCTCGCAATGGCGGACAGCTAGTACAAATCAGCGGATCGCAGTCGTAGTTCTCATGACACAGCAAAATACAACACCTCTCGACGAGCAGGACGAGAAACTCGGCTTCGTACACGAGAACCTGCAGGGATGGATCCCCAATCTGGCGAGTGATGATGAGGTCAGGGCGGCATTGGAGAAGGCTTTCGACTATCGCGGGGACCTCACGATCACTTTGAAAGACGGTCAGAAGATCGAGGGTTATATTTTCGATCGTCGCTCCGACGCTCCCAACTTGAGCGAGTGTGTCGTGCGCATCATGCCCAAGGACCAGCCTGGCAGGGTATCTATTCCCTACAGCAATATCGCCGGGCTCGCGTTTACGGGTAAGGATACGGCCGCCGGTAAGAGCTTCGAAGCCTGGGTGAAGAAGTACAACGAAAAGAAAGCGCGGGGCGAAAAGAACATCGGTATTGAACCCGAACCCCTCGATTAAGTTCGTTGTTCCTGCATGAAATCTAATTTTGCGATTACGGCTGCACCCTGCTCCAATACTTTCAAATCGTCGCTGGTGAAGTCTTCACCCGCGGATTTGACGTCCAGGCCTTTCCTGGAAATCTGAACGACTCCTAATATCAACCCTTGCTCGTTAAGGATAGGCACTGACATAAGCTTCTGAATAGGAAGTCGATCAGGCGCGTCGGTCGCCACGCCCGGTTTTATGTCCTCGAAGATGCGGACATGTTTCACGCGGGCGAAATTGTTAGAAAGCAGAGTTGACTTGGTGCTGGCTGTTCGTGCGGCTACAGCCGTACCGTTGAGGGGAATGGCCCCCGCGGTCTTTAATCCTGGAGGAAACAGGAACTTTAGCATCCCGTGCTCCAATTTCAGGAGAGCGACCTCGTCAATTTTGACGCGCAGCAGTTTCGCGAGTTCTCCGCAAACCCGATCGGGGCTCGGGTTCTGAGACCCCAGCCGCAGAAATCGATCGAACTCACTCCCCGCAGCCGTACCGAAGGTTGGAATGGTCGTTTTGTCGCTCACTGCTGAACCTTGCCTCTATGGTCTAACGCGGTAGGTACCGGCGGCAAGTTACTTCGGGTGTGGGGAAGAAGCAATCAGGAGTTAGCAGTGTCCAGACC
>JBPYEW010000011.1:0-17918 GCA_051984555.1 Terriglobales bacterium
TGGGTTCCTGCCGGCGTCGAAGTTGCGGTTGACGCCGCCACCGTTACCGCCGGTGCGAACTCACCTCCGAAGGTTGCGGCTGTCTGTTCATCGCGCTCGCCGTGGATCTCAACCGTGTCGCCGACGCGCAGCATGGTGAACAGCTGCTCGACATCGCGGTTGCGCAGGCGGATGCACCCGTGCGAAGCCGCCTTCCCGATCGACCAGGGCTCATTCGTCCCGTGAATGCCGTAACCTTTTTTGTTGAGGCCGATCCAGCGCGTGCCGACGGGATTGTCTTTGCCGGGAGCGATCACCGTGCCGGGGTGGTAGTACGCCGGATTCACGACGCGGTTGACGACCTGGAATTCCCCAGTTGGGCTGTTGCTGACTTTCGCGCCGACGGACACGGCGAAGATGCGAAGGACCTGCCCGTCTTCGACAACCGCGAGCTTGCGGTCGGGGATACTGACGAGAACTTGGCGATAGGGGCGGGGGGAGGACTGGGTCTGGGCGGCTGCGCTGATTGCAGAGAGTACAAAAATTGCTAGACCGATTGCTGCTGCCTTTGAATTGCTGCTGGTTGCTTTCATTGCCGCCCCCTCTTGTCCTGTCCTGCGTCTGGACAAAATGCAGGGAGGGGGCCAACGAGAACTAGTCTGAAAACAAAGGGTTTATGCAGTTATCCAACGTCGTGGAATGTGGTGGAACGAGGACGCCGTGTCAGGGCACACACGGCTAGGATCTCCGCTCTGGCAGGGGTGCCGTCCCGGACGGGAATCGAATGGTTATCGCTAATGCGCACCCATCGGAAGTGATGGTGCCGCAGTCGTTTTACGGTAAGACGTCGAGGGCTTGGAACTCAGTGATACCGCTCGCGCAACAGATCCCCTATGGAGGCGTATGCCTTGGTGAGCGTCTGCTCGTCGGGCAGGAAGACGATACGGAAGTGCTGCGTGCCCACCTTCTGTCCGAAGCCGGAGCCGTGCACGACCATCACGTGCTTCTTGAGGATCAACTCTTTCACGAAGACTTCATCACTTTCAGGGATATCGATGCGCGGGAAGGCATAGAACGCTCCGCGTGGAGACACGCAGCTTACGCGTGGCGTCGAGTTGCACCATTTAACAGTCAGGTCGCGGCGGGCACGCAGCTTCTTCAATACGCCGACGAGGTGGTCCTGCGGGCCTTCGAGGGCAGGCTTGATGGCGTACTGCTCGGGATGATTCGCGCACAGGCGTGAGCGCAATAACCGATTGATTCCTTCCGCATACGGCTTCACGACGGCCGGATCGCCGCTGACAATACCCCAGCCGATTCTCCAGCCGGGCGCCAGATAATTCTTCGACATGCCCCCGAACGTCACGACCGGAACATCGGGCGCTACGGCTGCCAGTGAGATTTGCTCATCGTCGTCGAGAATTAGCTTGTCGTAAATCTCGTCAGCGAACACGACCAGGTTGTGCCGACGAGCAAGCTCTGCGACCGACTCCAGCATTCGCCGCGAACATACCGCCCCTGTCGGATTGTTGGGATTGATCAGAACAATGGCACGGGTTTGCGGCGTGATCTTGCGGCTGACGTCGAGCAGGTCGGGTTGCCAGCCGTCATCTTCGTTCAACTCGTAAGTATTGAGTTCGATTCCAAGCTTCGCGAGGACGGCAGAGTAAAGAGGATAGTCAGGCGCCGGGGTCAAAATGTTTTCGCCAGGATTCAGCAGGGCCGCCAGGCAAATGTCAACCGACTCGCTGACGCCAGAGGTAACGAAAACGTCTTGAATGTTGGTGATGCCTTTGCGGTCGGCTTCGCCGCGAATCGCGTCCACCGCTTCCTTGATCCCGGAAGAGGGCGCGTAACCGTTCTTGCCATCTTTCATGGCCTTGTACACGGCTTCAATCAGGTGCTTGGGAGTTTCGAAATCGAAGTTCAACGGATCGCCAACGTTCAGCGGCAGGACCTTGTGGCCCTTCTTGATCACTTCGTCGGCGACGCAGGCTAAGTCCCGGATGGCGTAACGGACGTTGTCCAAGCGAGTGGCAGCGGAAATTTCACGCGTCGTGGTCAGCGGCATGGTAAACGGCGTCCTCGCCCTCATTGTACAAGGGCGATCTACCAGCGGCTACGTTTGTAAGAGGCTAAGCGTGCGTCGATTGGGCCTTTGGCTTGAATATGACATCCAGCAGCCCCTGCAGTACGAAGGCATTGGGGACCGTGGAGATAGTCTCTCCCGTAAACAGCTTCTTGCGCGAATCCCAGATAAAGAACATCCCTTTATCCATCGAGTAGGAGTAGACATCGTTCAGGGGAAGCTGCTTCCAACCGCCAAACAGCTTTTTGGCACTGATTCCGTTCATGCGGTTGAGCTTGATGGGCCCGAAATCCACGTCGTCGCCGCTATCGAACTGATGACACGCTTTCTTGAGCAGATGCGATTGGGTGAGTTCAATCAGCTTTACGCCCAGAACTTGTGGCTTCTCGATGCCGGTGCCGAAGCTGATCTTCTTGCCCTGAGCGTCGAACAGCTTGAACGTGTAATACGTGCCGATCGGGATGAGGTTGACACTGCGCTTGGTAGCGCTGTAGTAGAACTTCTCCACCTCGTCCCAGCGCATTTGCTGCTCACCGAAGAGGTTGCGATACGTGACACCTTCCGGATGCAAAAGTACCAGATTCTTTGAGAGGGTAAATGCTACCGCCACGAAGAAGAGACAAACGCCCACGTAGATCCGGTAATCGCCGGGTGAATCTTTGCCGGACGTATGCAAGCTTACCCAAATGAGAAAGCCGGCCCCCAAAGCAAGCAAGAGGGCGAGACCAACGACAAGCTTGCTGGCGCGGTGAGTGGCGATTGGCGGTCCGAATGTATTCACGACACCTCCTTGGGAAGCCCTATCAGGATAAGAACCTGAATTTCAGAAAGGAATGATGTTCCTTCCCCAGGAGTTACTTCGGTTTTGCCAGTGTTGAATAAAAAGGGCCGCCTGGGTGAGCGGCCCACAAAGAAAATTTACGAAACTGCTTCGCTGGTTACTCCGGCCGATCGATCTGCGCCTTCTGCAGCCGGTCGGAATAATCGACGTAGATTGACTTCCACTCGGTGTAGAACTCGATGGCCCCGAAGCCGCCCTCGCGGTGTCCGTTGCCTGTGGCCTTCACGCCGCCGAAGGGAAGATGAACTTCCGCACCGATCGTGGGAGCATTGATGTAGGTGATGCCGGCGTGCAGGTCGCGCATCGCCTGGAACGCACGGTTGACATCACGCGTATACAGCGCGGATGACAAGCCGTACTCGATATCATTTGCGATCTGCACCGCGTGCTCGATGTTGTCACACGGAATGATCGACACAACGGGACCGAAAATCTCTTCCTGGGCAATACGCATCTTCGGGTCGACATCGCTGAAGACCGTCGGCTCCATGAAGAAGCCGTGCGCGTAATCTCCTTTATCGAGGCGATTGCCGCCGCAGAGCAGCTTCGCGCCTTCCCCTTTGCCGATTTCGACATATTCGAGATCAGTCTTGAGCTGGCCCTCGTTGATGGCCGGACCCATTTCCACTGACTCGTCGAGCCCGTTGCCGACCTTCAGCGACTTGGCGCGATCGACATAGCGGCTGACGAACTCGTGATACACGCCCTTCTGCACGATGATGCGGCTGGTCGCGGTGCAGCGCTGGCCGGTAGTGCCGAACCCGCCCCAGAGTCCGCCATCGATGGCGAGCTCGAGGTTCGCGTCGTCGAGGACGATCATCGGATTCTTGCCGCCGAGTTCAAGCGAGCAGTGCTTGAAACTCTTAGCAGCCGTGGTGCCGACGATGCGGCCAACTTCGGTCGAACCTGTCAGCGAAATTGCCTTCACCTCGGGATTCTCCATCAGCGGAGCCCCGATCTTGGAACCGAAGCCGGTCACGATGTTGATCACGCCCCTGGGTACGCCGGCATCGGTGAGAACGCGAACCAGGTTGAAGGTCGAAATCGGGGTATCTTGCGCGGGCTTGATGACGCAGGTGTTGCCGCACACGATGGCGGGAAGCAGTTTCCACGACGGGATCGCCATCGGGAAATTCCATGGCGTGATCATCGCGCAAACGCCCAGCGGCTGCCGAACGGCCATGGCGAATTTGTTCGGAAGCTCCGAAGGAGTGGTCGGACCGAAGAGGCGCCGGCCTTCACCGGCCATGTAGTAAGCGGTATCGATGGCTTCCTGCACGTCACCGCGAGTCTCTTTGAGGATCTTGCCCATCTCGCGCGTCATGTCGCGCGCGCAATCTTCCTTGCGCTCGATGAGCATCTCGGCCGCGCGGTAAACGATCTCGGCGCGACGAGGGGCGGGCACCAGGCGCCACTTGGCGAAGGCACGCTTGGCGGCTTCAATGGCGGCATCGACATCGGCTTTACCGGATTTCTGGAAGATGCCGACTATATCGCGCGTGTCGGCGGGGTTGCGGTCTTCAAACGTTTCTCCGGTCGAGGACTCAACCCACTCGCCGTCGATAAAATTCTTAAAAATGCGGGTTTTCGGCATATCCCCCAACATGGGGGCGCTGATGGTATCGGTAGCCATGAAGTCTCCTTAAGACGCCTAAAACCTTCAATGCTACAGGGCGGCTGGGAGGCGGGCAAGCGGGGCGAGTTTGGAAAAAAGAAAGGCCGCAGCGGGTGCGAGCTGCGGCCCAAGTTTCAGGTCAGTACCGACGGTTATGGATAGGTTTGAGCGCAGTAGCCGCCATTCGCATCGACCCAATTCATCTGGATCAAGTATTGATGGCCGCCCATCGTCTGGTTGTACGAGGAACCGTTGCTGGCGGTCTGAGTACTGCCAAACTGCCACACGCACTTATCGGCATTCTCTGCGCCGCTGTTGTCAAACCACGCGTTCAGGTCAGGGTCCGTCGTTGCCTCTTCCGCCTCATGGGCAATGATGTTGGCCATGCCGTCAGCGCCGGTGTTGTTGTTAGGACTGCTCGCGGTTTGCCCTTCGCACGCCGAGGGGCACCGATCAGGATTTCCCACGAACGAATACTTGATATCCGCACCATTGATGGTGGCATTTCCATGCCAACCGCAATACGCCGTGCAGAAACCTGACGTCTCGTTTACGTCCGCTTGCGTGAGGACAAAGTACACGCCCTGCGGATCGGACGGCACTTGATTGTTGTTGATAGCGTCGGTTACGACCTGGAGTATGTCGCTGTCGCCAAGGTTGGCGCCGAGATACTCGCTGTCGAACGCCTGCCCACCCAATGTAATGGAATTCGTTACAGGAGTGTTGTTCGCGTCGTAATACGTCGTGTTGATATTGAAGTAACCCGACCCGCTTTCATCATTGGCGAAGTTCGGCAAGATAGTCGTGGCGGTGTTATTCGACCAGTCGCCATACCAGATGTAGTAGTAGTGGGTTCCGCCCAGGATCAACGGCCCGCCGTGGTAGAAAATCCCATTGCTCGGTGGTGGTTTGTGGTGCTTCCCGCCTCCTC
The DNA here is from genome assembly GCA_051984555.1 of Terriglobales bacterium. GTDB lineage: Bacteria > Acidobacteriota > Terriglobia > Terriglobales > Acidobacteriaceae > Gp1-AA122. The sequence goes on from JBPYEW010000011.1 coordinate 5,456, forward strand.
TGCTATAGCGATTGACTTGCTTGTTTGGATTGCCGGTGCCTTTGCCGGTCGGTGCCTGGTCCTTGTCGCGCACTGCTTGGGCAAGTGCGAGCGTGCAGCAGAACACAATGGCTAAAGGCACGGTGAGTAACTTCCTGTTCGAGAGTTGCCTCATCTTTCCTCCAAATTCGAACTAGCTCTGCTTTGGGTTGTGCCGGACAGGGCTACTGCGCCGCATAGTGATTCAAGATAATGCTGGCGCTATTGCCTCCGGCAACGCTGATCGCTGCTTGCGCTGCTCCTCCATTGAACGAGAGCGTCACCGGATACATGCCATCCTTTTGCCCCGCCCACTGAGTTGCCAGCCAGCCGGCCAATTCCTTCAAACCGGGTTGGGTAGCATCGATTGCGATACCATGCCCCAAACCGTAAGCATTGATGGTGATCGGTGTCGCTTGGGAATGAGTAGCCCCGCCCGTCAACGATGCGGCGTTGATGGTCACGATCAGTCCGCCACTATTACCCGGCATAAGCTGGCTCGATGCCAGAATTTGACCGAGAGTGATCGGACTGAAGTTCGAGCCACCACCCTGCGCGTTGGCGTACTTGCTGCCCGGTACCGTCTGTTTGGTTTCCTCTGTCCAGGTTCCTGCAACCAGCACCTGCCACAGACCCTTGCTGCAATAAGCTTTGAAACCAGAACTGGCGTGGGCACCGGCGGTGCCCCCAACCGCGGGACAGAAAGCGTCGAGAATGTTGTAATCGGTGAAATCAATGATCCCGTCATGGTTGGTGTCATAGGCCACGGCTGTCTGTACGCCGACGTGATCATTGAAGTGCTGTTCCAGATTGCCATCCGTGGTGAATGCACCAAACGGCGCGGTTCCATCACGGTAGGTAGATACTGACTTCATCAGCTGCTGTCCGACATTGTTGTACTGCGTGTAGTAAGTCCACAGACCATTGTCCAGTTGCCCGGGATCGCCTACGGATAGTTCCTGCGCGATCTTCGCATCTGTTCCCGACGTGGTGAGGCCGGGCCACCCCATGTAGCCGCCACACGCTGAGCCCATGTACAGCGGGACCAATCCGAGGATGATCCCTACCCAGATCAGCTTCCTCATCTTTTTTTCTCCTTGAGCTCCTGATGGTTTCAGGTGTGCCGCATTGTTATTGACACCCTGATTCGGGTTCGGAACTCGATAGGCGGCATCTCTACCAAGCCACAGGACCTGAAAGGGGTAGTTCGTAGCGGGAGCCCAGGGCCCTACTGCAACAAGTCGATCCACCTACCGCATTAAGCGGCTTGGCCGGCGCGATTCACGAAGTTCAGATCAGGATTGGTCGCCAATCTCGCGTGCGCTCTCAAGCGCAACCAAAAGAAGATCGATGCTGGAACAATCGAAATCGCGATGAGTTGCGAGGTTGACAGCAAATCGCCGAAGTAGTGTCCGCGCGGGTCATCACGTACAAGTTCCAAGAGGAACCGTGCGCCGGCGTAGTAGCAGACGTAAGCGAGTATTACTTCGCCATGGAAAGTTTTGTGCTTTCTCAGCCACATCAGGAAGGGAATGACAGCGAGTACAAGTCCGGCTTCGTATAACTGCGTAGGATGAATTCTGATGTTGAGAGGAACGCCTGTGAGTTGGTGGGCAATCTCCGAGCTATAAGTTACGCCGAAAGGCAAGCGGGTCGGCGTGCCCCAACAGCAACCCGCCAAGAAGCATCCGATCCTGCCGAGGCCCTGCGCCAAAGCCAACCCGGGCGCAACGCAATCGGACGCCTGCCAACCAGGCAGTTTTGCCCAGTGGCAGTAGATAGCCGATCCTGCAACTGCCAAGAGAAATCCGCCGTAGAAAACCCCACCCTTGCCTAGCATCTGATCGTAAACGAAGTGATGCCAGCCGCCCGAATAGAACCCGGGATAATCCAAAGCCGTCAATAGTTTTGATCCAATGCCGGCACTCAAGACAATGACCAGCCCGAGCCCTTCCATTTTTGCTGCAGAGAGTCCCTCGCGGCGAGCCAGATGCACTGGCCAAGTGATGGCCAATAGAAAACCGAGGGCGGTCATCACTCCGTAGGAGAAGACTGGAAACCGACCGAAGTGCAGAAGAATGGGCAACATTTACCCGATCTCCTGACACAGGGCGATACAACGCGTTGTATATGGGGATGCTCTATGCGGGGAGCAAAGACGAACATATAACATCAGGTGGCGAGACATGGGGAGCACGCCCTGTTCTGTTATAAAAGCGGCGAGGATAGTAGCACGCGAGAGTAGGTGGCGCAAAACTAAAATTGTGAATTTCTGATGAATCTTATAGCTGGTATCAAAAGTTTCGTGCTACACGCAGAAAAGCCAGCTCGCGGTGGGTCGCCGTCCTGTAGGAATTCGATTTCTCGATCTAGACATCTTTGACTAACACGGTGTTTACTGCCGGCCGCGAGTCGCGGAGTTCTTCCAACGTCCGCCCAATCCAGGCTAAGCCCATGAGAATTGAACCAGAAATCAGGCCACCCATAATTACGGCTCCTCCCACCAACCGGGCGAATTGCCACTCGGCCTCGTCGAGGACACTCAGGGCATTGGCATCGGCAATGCCACTAATACGTAAATGTCCTTGATACTTGCTGTAACTGTTGGCGATTTCGAGGGAACCACCGGCAATACTGAATACGATAACGGCGACACCTAATACCAATAAATACCGATTCATCCCTTTGACCTCGGAGATTTCTGGTTTTATCTGGTGACCCCGCTGAGCAGCGGAGTCGATTGCCCTCGGCAGATACTCCTTCGAAAATTTGGCCTTTTATATATCGGGTTGTTCGTCAGCCGGAAGGTGAGTATACGAGCATTGCTGATAAGGCAGTGCGTATTTTTATCGACCCATGTGCCCTGGCTGTGCGATGCCAATCCGCACGTTTGACGGTCCGGCACCCCCGGCGTAGAATCCACCCACTTTGATCAAGGTACCTGTTATGAAGTCGGATAGGCTCATTACAGCAGCCATCTTGCTGGTACTGTTTTCGACCGCCTGCAGCAGTTCCAAGCAGCACTCCCAGGGCAACCAGGCTGGACCATCTTCTCCGCCGTCAGCAAAGCAGAACACGTCTCCTTCAGCGGGACAGCCCGCGAATGCTGGTGTCGGAGACATCTCTTATGAGAAGAATCCGGAGCGCTTCGTGCAAGCGCCGACCGTTGTCCCCCCGTTCAACCTGCCCAATCCAAAGACAGCAACCGACTTCTTCGATGTTGGAGTTCATGAGGACAATCTCCACCATTACGACAAAGCTATTGCGGCTTACGAACGGGCTCTCGCGCTCAAGCCGGACTGGGCTCTGTTGTGTGTGCGTGAAGCTAAGGATTACGAGCGCATGCATGAGCAGGACAAAGCGATTGCGCAGCTGAACCGGGCTACTACTATGGATCCCCATTATTGGGATGCTTACTCGGAGCTGGCTCTTATTTACAAGGATGGCGGTGACACGAAACATGCCATAGAGGCAGCTTCCAGGCTCTTGGGATTTAAGCCTATGCAGTTGCCCGTTCACAATCAGCTCGGTTATTGGTACGAAGAGGTCGGGGATCGCCCCAAGGCCCGCCGCGAATTCGAAATGTATCGGGATCTAGCTGCTCAGACGAAATCGGAGCAAGGAACCGACCGTTACGAAGCCGCCCTGCGCGAACTCCAAAAGTTATCCAACTGAGTCGCATTATCCAATCCACCCAGAAATGAAAGGCCAGCCACGATATAATCGAGCGTCGCGTATTGCCTGCCATGGAAAATGCGTGCCGCCATCAATGTCTTATTTATGCGGGTGCGCCATCGCGTAACCTGCCCGCGCTGGTCGCGATGATTCAGCGTAAATTGGGTCAAAAGCATCGCTGTCTGTATCTGGACAGCCCTCCGATGGTTGCCGGCATGCGATCTTACCTGGCTGCGGCGGGCTTGGACGTCGTTTCCGAAATGGGCAGGGGCAACCTCGTGCTCTCGTCCGACCAATCTCATTTGGCCGATGGTAAGTTCGATGTGGAACGCATGATGCAAACCCTCAAGGAGGCGGTCGACGAGGCGCTCGCCGACGGATACGCCGGACTCTGGGCCACGGGAGACATGACCTGGGAGTTCGGCCCGGAACGCGATTTTTCCAAGCTCGTCGAATATGAGTGGAAATTGGAGCACTTCATTCGTGGAAATGCTTGCCTGAGCGGCGTGTGCCTCTATCATGCGGACACTCTGCCGCGTGAAGCCAGCCTTGGGGGACTGGTCACTCACACATCTATGTTCGTCAACGAAACTCTGTCAAAGATTAATCGTCATTATGTTTTGCCGACGGCATTCACCGATCGGCTGGCGAATGATGCCGAACTGTTGTCGGCCCTCGACGAACTTTGTCGACTGCCCGGAATGGAAGAGCAGTAGGAGATCTCGTGAGCCAAAAAGACGGATCAACGCGTTCACCTGCCATCCGGGCCGCCGATGATGCGCAGAAGATGCTGGATGCGGGCGTGCCGGCAGAGACGATTCTGGCTATGCTCGTTAACACCGCAGAGCAGGTTGCGGAGAGCAGCGCGGTTTGCTCGATACTGTTTGTGGATCGTGATGGATTATTGCGCAATGCCGCTTCGCCCAACCTACCGCCCGATTACCTAGCCGCCATCGATCGGCTTAAGCCTAATCCTCAAGTCGGGACCTGTGCGGCGGCAGCAGCTACCGGTTCGGTCGTCGTCACGTGCGATTTCCAGGCTGACAATAAATGGGCGGAGTTGCGTCATTTGCCCCTGTCGTTAGGCTTCGCCGGCGCATGGAGCATGCCGATCAAAGCTCCTGACGGGAAAGTACTGGGCACCTTCGGTACATATTTTCGAGAACGCCGAACGCCGACAGAATTGGAACTTGAGAATGTAAAAGTGCTTGCCTCGGCGGCGAGCAAAGTTTTTTCCAAACACGAAAAGCGCTTCTGACTTCTTTTCGGAAACCCAGAACCCTAGTTCACCAAGCGACCCTACGGTTGTCCGTTGGCGTGAGTTGGCACGTGAGACGTGATCCCTTTCAGAACGAATTCCCGGATTATGTTCGCGACAATGTCTCCGCCCGTTGTTGCCAGCCCGTTGAACAAGACCAGCGACGCTCCCCGATCCGAACGGGGATAGTAGAGGTTCGAAAGAGCAGCGCCTGAGAAATTGCCCAGCAAGTGGGAGTAATTGGGTTCCCAATTACCGTTGTCTCCTCTGGTCATAAACGCGGCAGAAATCGCATACAGCATGCGCGAACGAACACTGCCATTGCCCTTGTAGAAGTAGCGCGGATCCTGATGGAAAATGGACGGGTAAACAGCCCTGCTCAAGAGCGCACCTGAAGCATGGTTCGCCAGGGCAGCGCCATAACGTTTGCCGTACCCTTCGATACCGCCCCCGTACGCGGGGAAAACGTTCTTGTACTGTTCGGCACCCGCGATTCCCGCCACGCTCAGGAAAGACACAGGATCCATCAAGGAACGGAAGCTCAGCTTGAATTTCTGCTTTGCTTGCATCGGCGGCGCGTTCCAGTCGTAGCTGCTGTAGAAATTCGGAATCACTCCACCGATACGCTGGTGCACAGCAATCTGAACTTGTTGTTCGGCGAGTTGCGCTTTGTCCGTAACATTCACGCTCGCTGTCACGGTGGCAACAGCCAAAATGATGGGAGGCAGAATCTTGAACTCGCCGGCACGCAATGGAATTTGGGACACAGCAACTTCGCGCATTCCCGGCGCTGTCGCGGTGATCTGGTAAGTATCGGGCGGCAAATCTGGGATCGTGAACTGCCCGTCAATTCCGGATTGCAGGTCTTGCGACACAGATCCGGATTTTCCGACCACCCTGAGGCGTGCTCCCTGCAACACGTCTCGATTCGTGTCCATCACTGTGCCGGTAATGGTTGCGGTAGTGTCAGAGGACGTAACTCCAGCCTGAGTGGCAGATTGCGCAAAGCTAGGTGCATCCGGCAGGGCGTTGCCGTGAATCGCCGATGCGGAAATCTCTTGAGCCAGAGCAGTGGAAGCCCCCAACCCAGTGACGCTCAGCAACATTGAACAGGCAAGCACCAGACGCCTCGAACCTCGGTTAACAAAAGACAAAACGTTCCTTCCCTTCGGTGTCCTATAGGTTCGACGCAAAAAATCGGACTGGCGTTTCCAAGCATTAATGTCAGCCGATAACGCACGCGAAAATCCCTTTCAGCAGATCGGAATTTCGTTCACAGGGCAGGGTTCCTGTCGCGAGTTAAGCGTGTCCTGCTTCGCAGCAAGCGCAGGCTGCTTATTTCAAGGCGCCGCAGATCCTACTCGTAACTCCTTCCCGCATCGTTTATCCTTTGTTCCCGATTTCTGGAGGTCGCGCGTGACACACTACCGCCGTGTGGTAACGGTTGTTGCCGTCCTGCTCACCATCGCGGGTTTTTCCGCCGCCCAGCAGTATCCCGAGAACCTCTACCAGGAATTGCACTGGCGCATGATTGGGCCGTTTCGCGGGGGACGAACGCGTGCTGTATCAGGTGTTCCCAGCCAGCCGAATGTCTTCTACATGGCGCAGGTCGATGGCGGAGTGTGGAAGTCGGACGATTACGGGCGCACGTGGAACCCGATTTTCGATGGACAGCCAACGCAGTCGATCGGCGCGATCGAAGTAGCACCTTCCGATCCGAACATTATTTATGTGGGAAGCGGGGAAGGCCTGCACCGGCCCGACTTGTCTGTCGGGAACGGAATTTACAAGTCAACAGACGCGGGAAAAACCTGGGCGCATCTTGGGCTGGACGATGCACAGCAGATCCCCGCGCTGGCCGTTGATCCGCACGATCCCAATCGCGTGTTTGCGGCGGTGCTTGGACATCCCTATGGTCCGAGCGCAGACCGCGGTATCTATCGCACGACGGATGGAGGCAAGACTTGGCAGAAAGTGCTGACCAAGGACGAGAACACTGGCGGTTCGGATGTGGCGATTGATCCGTCGAATCCGCAGATTGTCTTCGCCGCTATGTGGGAGGCGCGTGAAGGACCGTGGGAGGACAAGAACGAATTCCAGGGAACCGGCGGCGGACTGTTCAAGTCGGTCGATGGTGGAAACACGTGGAAGCAACTCACGAACGGTCTGCCGGCGAATGTTGTGCAAGCGAATATCACGATTTCCGCCAGTCGTCCGAGCCGGATGTACGCGGTCATTGGAACGAATGAAGAAGGAGAGTACGCGTCGGGTGCGGGCCTGGGTATGTACCGCTCCGATGACGGTGGTGAGAGCTGGCAGAAGATTACGACTGATCCGCGTCCCGCAATGCGCATAGGTGGCGGAGACCTCGCAATACCAAGGGTTGATCCCAAGAATCCGGACGTGCTCTATACCGCGAGTCTCGTAACCACGAAATCGAGCGACGGTGGTAAGACGTGGATGTCTTTGCGCGGCGCTCCGGGGGGCGACGATTACCAGAACCTGTGGATCAATCCCAACGATCCCAACATTATCTTGTTGGTTGCCGATCAAGGGGCCGTCGTTACGACAAATGGCGGCCGCACTTGGGAGTCCTGGTACAACCAGCCCACCGCGCAGCTCTACCACGTATCGACGACAAACACATTTCCGTACAAAGTCTGTGGCGGCCAGCAGGAGAGCGGCTCGGTATGCATATCGAGTCGCGGCAATGACGGCGAGGTCACATTCCGCGATTGGCACCCGGTCGGCGTCATTGAATATGGCTACGTTGCTCCGGATCCGCTTGACCCGGACGTGATTTATGGTGGCGGACGGACCGAGGTCTCTAAGTTCCATTGGTCAACCGGCCAGGTACAGAACATCACGCCGTTGCCGGTGCGCAATGAAAAGTTTCGCGCCGACCGGACCGAGCCCGTCATGTTCTCGCCCATCGATCAGCATCGGCTGTACTACGCGACGAATTTTCTTTTCACCACCAGCGATGGTGGGCAGACGTGGCAAACCATCAGTCCAGACCTGAGCCGTCCAGAGCCCAGCGTACCGGCGAGCGTCGGGAAGATGATTGACCTGAATGCTAAAGCGGGAAAGCAGCGCGGTGTGATCTACGCGCTGGCGCCATCGTTTAAGAGCACCAGCACTCTATGGGCGGGTACCGATGACGGGCTGATCTGGATCACGCGCGATGGCGGAAAGAACTGGAGCAATATCACACCCCCGGAACTCACGCCCTGGAGCAAGGTAACCCAGATCCAGGCATCGCACTTCGATGATCAGACCGCATACGCGTCGGTGAGCCGATTCCGCATCGACGATCAGCGTCCTTATATTTATCGCACGCGAGACGGTGGTAAGACGTGGCAGTCGATAGCCAATGGATTGCCTGCCGGCCCGGTAGACACGGTGCGAGAAGATCCGGTACGCAAGGGGCTGCTGTTTGCCGGCACGGAAAACTCCGTGTGGGTCTCGTTCGACGACGGTGATCACTGGCAATCGCTGCAGTTGAACCTGCCGCACACGTCGATGCGCGACTTGTGGATTCACGAGAATGATCTCATCGTCGCAACGCACGGCCGGTCGTTCTGGATTCTGGATGACATCTCCCCCTTGCGGCAGATCAGCGGCGAGATGGGCAAATCAGGGAACTATCTGTTCAAGCCAGGTGCGGCGTACCGCGTTCGTCGCGATACCAATACCGATACGCCACTGCCTCCGGATGAGCCCGCTGCCGAGAATGCGCCCAACGGGGCGGCAATCGACTACTACTTAAGTCAGGCGGTCTCGGGAGCGGTCACGCTGGAAATCCTCGATGCGCAGGGCAAAGTTGTCCGTAAGTACTCCAGCGCGGATCAGCCCGAAATGACGCAGGAACAACTCGAGAAACAATTGATCCCGTTGTATTGGGTGAAGTCTCACAAAGCGCTCTCGACGGCTGCGGGAATGCATCGCTGGGTTTGGGACCTGCACTACACAGCGCCAATATCGACCCGACACGAATATCCGATTGCAGCGGTTCCGCACAACACGCCGCGGTACCCTCTCGGACCGCAAGCGGTTCCGGGACAGTACACGGTTCGTCTGACCGCGAATGGGCAGACGCTTAGCGCACCGCTGGCCATCAAAATGGATCCACGGGTGAAGACGCCTGCCGCCGGGATTGAACAGCAGCTTCAGACCGGCGTGAAGCTCTCCGGCATGCTGACCCGCAGTTCGCAAGCGGTCATGGAAGCCAAGTCGGCGCGCGATCAGGTGAAGAAGGTCCTCGGACAGGCCACTGGAACCACGGCGGAGGCTTTGAAGAAGTTGGATAAGAGTTTGGCATCGGTGCTTGGAAAAGATGAGTCTGCCGCCGGCAAAGCTCAAACGCCCGATTTAGACACGGTAAATGGAAACATTTCAACGCTGTACGGCGCCGTCGGCCAGGCAGATGCAGCGCCAACAACCGCTCAGCTAAACGCAATCAGTGCAGCCGAGCAGGACCTTGCCGCCGCGATGAAGACATGGGACGCAACCAAGGCGGAGGTCGGACAAGTCAACGAGCAAGTGCGCGGCGCGAATCTACCAGAGATCAAGCCGGAAACCGCGCCGACTACCGATTCCGATCAGGTGGATGAAGAGTAGCCGGAGGACTTCGGTTTTCCCACATCCGGCGGCAACGCGAAGAAGCACGCCAGCAGTCCATTGGCGGCGAGGCTGACGGGAACACTGATCCAGACCAGGACCAGGCAGACCAGATACATCAGTGGTCCAAAGGCATATTGCCGAGTAATTCGGTCGACCTCGGTCAAATTGGCATCACTGCCTAGAAGCCGGCCGTTGTGTGCGGCATACCTCCACAGCACATTGAAAAACAAGGCAATGACCAGGTAAGCGCCGTTAAAGAGGATGGCCGCGGTCTTCTGATCAGGACGGCCGAGGTGCGCTGCCAGAACCGCAGTCGGAAAAGGAACCGCCGTCACCCCGAATAACAACAGCAAGTTGAACAACATCAGCAGATTGTCAGCACGCTTGATGTGATTGAACAGGCGGTGGTGATTGACCCACATGATGCCGATGAATGCGAAGCTGATCACGAACGAAACGTAAGATGGCCATTGCCGAAGCAAAGCGGTGCCGAGTGGCGTAGGACCCGCCAAGGGGATCTTGATCTCGAGGATGAGGAGGGTGATCGCAATGGCGAAAACCCCGTCCGAGAAAGCTTCAATGCGTGCGGTTTCCGAACTCAAGCCGTCGGGCTCCTCGGGACAATGTAACAGTTGGGAGCTCTGACCACTAAGTCCGGACCGGCCCTGCCGAACCACGTTTTCCTGCGGACCTGGGACATCCGGACTCCGACCAAGTTAAGGTGCTAAATCGCTGACGGCTAACTGGTAATTGCTGAATGCTTCTTGCTGGCGGGCACGTCTAACTCCTTCCCATTCAGTGATTACCTTCGTAAGCGATCCAAGGTGATAACCCGGTATAGCCCGGTAGTCCCTTGTGCTAACCTCCGAATTACCCCATATTTTCTGAGCTTTGCAGGGATTATTAGACGGCGTGTCCTCAAAACGAAAGCCGGGAATTTATCTGACATGGCGGACCGTCACGTACCGCAGTGTGGTGCTGATGGTCGCGGGCGGCGTATTACTTCTTGCCGCGGGCATGCACTTCGCCTTCCCCCAGTTCACCGATAACGGGATCAAGCAAGTCAGCAGTCTGACCACAAATCTGCTCGAGCGGCTCGTAGGCGATGGAAGCAACAGAGGGGATACGACCGGTGTTTCCCGCCAGGCGCACTTCACGAACCTGGATGGCGCCGTGAAGGTAAAGAAGGCGAGCAGCAATAGCTGGGTCAATGCCGACTACAGCCTGCCTCTTGAAAAAGGCGACATCGTTCAAACCAGTTCGGAAGGCATGGCGAAAATCGTTTTCAATGACGGAACCAATTACACCGTCAAGCAAGACTCGCTGATTGTGATCGAGCAGAATTCATCAAACGATAGCCAACAGACCAACGTTGCGGTAACGGTGAGCACCGGCACCGTCGATTTGGCGACGGGAACCTATCTGCAGGGATCAAGTTCCAAGGTGACCGTGGGTGGGGCGACGGCCTCATTCGCCCCCGATAGCGCGGCCATGGTGCGCAATGATCCAAAGTCAGACAACCACGAAATCCTGGTTAAGAAAGGATCTGGCGACGTTACCCGCGGAGGCGAGACGGTACACCTGGCGGATTACGAGAAAGTAACTTTCGAGTCGACCGCTCCCAAGATGGCCAAGATAAAGGAAGTGGGACCGCCGACGCCGATTTCTCCTGCCAACATGGCTCCGATCTTCGCTTCGGAGGATGACAAGCCGGTCGACTTCTCGTGGACGGCAATGACGAACGCAGCGGGATACCGCTTGCGGGTATCGCACAATCCATTCTTCTCCTCGCTTTTGATTGACCGGAAAGTGCCGACTGCCGAGGTGCAGGTCTCCGGTCTCGGCGAGGGCGCGTACTACTGGGACGTGCAATCGTACGATCAGAACGGCAAAGAGTCGATGGAGAGTGAGAAGAACCGCTTCACCATCATCGCCAAGACGAAGGAAAGTGAAGCGATCAACCTCGAATTGGACCCGTTCGTTCAACACGGGCACGTGATCGAGGTTCTGGGCAAGACCGAAGCGGGGGCGCGTGTCATGGTGAATGGAAGGGAAGTGCCCATGGTGGGTAATGACGGCACATTCCATTACTTCACTCCACCGTTGCCGCTGGGAGAAGCCGTGATCACCATCACCGCCCAGAATGCCAAGGGTGGTGTAAATACACAGCAGAAGAAGATTGTGATTCAGTAGGCCGGGAATCTGGCCAAGCAAGTACAGTGACTTTAGTTTTCAACCAGAAAGAAGCATTTGCATATAGAATTAAGACAGCTACTTTCCAGACAATTGGCAAGAAAACCGGATATTCCGGGGAGATTTTCGTCTAAACACGTATAGAGAGAGAAGTCTGAGCATGTCATCGAACGGATTCCATACCAACGGCTCACGCGTCCACAACCTGCGGTCGCTGTTCAGCGTTTTTTCCAGCGACCTGGCGATTGATCTGGGAACGGCTAACACGCTCGTGTACGCGCGCGGCAAGGGCATCGTGGTGAACGAGCCCTCGATCGTTGCGATCAACAAGAACTCGGGCGAAGTGGAAGCGGTCGGCAAGGAAGCGAAGGAGATGCTGGGCCGCACTCCGGGGAACATCGTCGCCATCAAGCCGATGAAGGACGGCGTCATCGCGGACTTCAAAGTCACCGAAAAGATGCTGAACTACTTCATCCAGAAGGCGCATAACCGCAAGATGCTGGTGCATCCGCGCATCGTGATCGGCGTTCCGTCGGAGATCACGCAGGTGGAAAAGCGCGCTGTTATGGATAGCGCATATCGCGCGAAAGCCAGCGAAGTGCACCTCGTGGAACAGGCGATGGTGGCCGCGATCGGCGCAGGGCTGCCTATCACTGAGCCAAGCGGCAATATGGTAGTGGACATCGGCGGCGGTAC
>JBPYEW010000012.1:0-15565 GCA_051984555.1 Terriglobales bacterium
CGAGTTCCAACGATCGCTGGAACTCACGGAGAGCTGCCTCGTACTGTCCCGTCTTGTTGTCGACAAGACCCAGGCAGAGGTGCCCATTGGGAAGAGTCTCCGCGAGCGATACCGCCTTTTGGCAACTTTGTGACGCTTGATCTACCCAGGTCTTCTCCTGGTGACGGTCATATTTATGAAGATAAGCCTCGCCCAAGCCCGCGTACGCGAGCGCATAATTTGGGTCTTTCTCCAGGGCCTGCATGAAAAGTGAAATCGCATTCTCGACGTTATCCGGGTCCTGCAATTCCTGGAGATATCCACGGGCACGCAGATAGTAGTCGTAGGCCGCAGGCTCCTTCGTACCGTGCGACAGGAGTGCCTCTTGCTCTTGCGGCTGGATTGCCAGTCCCAGTGTACTCACCACGCTTTCGACGACGCGGTCCTCGAGTTCGAAAGGTTTGTTAGAGGCAGCCGTCACCGTGTCTGCATGCAGCTGCGTCAACTGAGCTGCGTCGACCAGGCTGTAACTGATACGGACCATATTGCTCGATTCGCGAACACTCCCTTCGAGCACGAGGTTCACGCCGAAGGTTCTTCGGGCCTGCTCGGCGGTTTGAATCGCGTCTGCTGCGATCTCACGCGGAGGGACTATCTGTAAAGGGTAGCTTGTAGTCAATTGCGTCAGCCGCATCGACAACGTCTCGGTAAGACCGGCCGCAAATGCACGGCTGTTGGCATCGTTAGCTGCGGGCGTAAGCGGCAAAATCGCAAGCTGCATGCGCGGCGCCACCGGTTCGCCTCGTCCGCCAAACCAACGACGAAGTCTGGGGCTCAGCGAGGCTCCCGCAATCAAGGCCAGCAGCACCGCGCCGAGAGTGGCCCCCGTTCGCCAGGAGATGCCTTTCGGATTGACTCGTTTTCGTGCCGGGAGGACCCGGCTGGGTGTCACTCCGGTTTGTACATCCTGCAAATCATCGAACAAATCCTGTGCACTCAGGTACCGCTGATCCGGATTCTTCTCCATTGCCCGGAATACAACCTGCTCCAGCTGCTCCGAAATTTTCGGGTTAAATGCCTTAATCGGGGTTGGCGTCTCGTGAAGAATGCGGTGAGTCGTCGCCACGTAACTGTCGGCGAGAAATGGATGCCGTCCGGCCAAAGCTTCGTACAACACAATTCCGAGCGAGAAAATATCGGCTCGCCCATCGCTCTTCTTCTCGAGGAGAACCTCGGGAGCCATGTAAGCGGGCGTACCGCCGACGGTGCCCGAGCGATCAATCGTCGAACTCTGGTCCGACCGCGGCAGGTGCTTGGCAACACCGAAATCCAGAATCTTCACGCGGTCGCCGGCGGCGAGCATGATGTTCTCCGGCTTGATGTCGCAGTGCACAATGCCGCGTTTGTGCGCAGCAATCAGGGCCTCAGCACACTCGGTCGAGATCTTGAGGAAATCGTCCAGCCGCATCGGCTGTTTTAAGCGTTCGCGTAAGGTGTGCCCTTCGACGAACTCCATCACCAGCAGAATCTCTTCGTCCTGCTCAACCACGTCGTACAGCGCCGCTACATGCTGATCGTTGAGGCTGGAGGCGCGCTCAGCTTCCTCCTGGAAACGACGTCGATAGAGGGGATCAGAACGCAAGGAGGGAGACAGTCGCTTCAGGGCAACCGTGCGCTTCAGGCGGGTATCTTCCGCCCGGTAAACCTCACCCATGCCGCCTTTACCCAGGCGACCGCCAATCGAGAAGCGACCAATGGTTTGACCAGTAAGCGAGCCCGCCAAGGCATTGCCTGGGGCTGAAGACGAAAACTCTGGCATGGGGAAGCGTCCGGCGAACTGCTACTGTCCGCTAACGTGGCGCCCCTGTGCGGATGTAGCGGTCGCACAACTGACCCCGAATCTTACCTCCGAAGGCCTTGCGCCGCAAATCAATGCGTTTGTGGCGGCGGCCCTGCCCTCCGAAAAGCGGCGGGGAACGCTGTTTTCCGCGACAGGAGCGCGATTTGGGTGTAAAGTACGTGGCTCGTTAGCCTCTGGCCAACAGGAGAAACACAATGAGATCCACTGTTCTGTTGTGGGTATTGTCCGCAGCACTCCTTTTTGTGCTGTCAGCAGGATCGCTTCCAGCTCGCGCACAAGCGCCCGTGAAGGTGACCCTGCAGAAAGTCGGCAGCAGTTCATTCAACTCTGCACCCATGGCAACCGATGTATCCGGATTGCCGGACGAGATCGACGCTGCACTCAACGGCGATGATACCGACGGAGGTGACGGCACTCCGCTGGGCATCGCTGTCAATCGCTCGTTGCCGGGCACAACCACCGGCAATGGCAAGGTCGTAAGCTCGAAGCCTAAATCGAAGGCTAGCCTCGGAACTAACTTTCAGGGTCTGAATTTTCACGATCAGAGATTTGCCAACGGCGGCAATCAGTTTTCGGTCGAACCACCGGATCAGGGACTCTGTGCGGGCAATGGGTATGTACTCGAGTCGGTGAATGATGTCTTGCAGGTTTACAACACTGCTGGAAGTGCTCTTCTGAATAGCGGCCAGGCGGTCGACCTGAACACCTTTTATGGTTATGCTCCGGCAATCATCCGTTCGGGACCCAATGCCGGGCAGCGCGGTCCGTCGATCACCGATCCGAGTTGCGTCTATGATCAAGCCATCGGGCGTTTCGTGCACGTGGTGCTAACGCTAGACCATGTCGGAACAACGGCCTCGCTCACCGGAACCAACCATCTCGATATTGCGGTCAGCGACACCGGGAATCCCACGGGCACCTGGACCATCTACCAACTGCCCGTCCAGAACAATGGTACGCAGGGAACTCCGGACCATGGCTGCAACCTCGGCTTCTGCCTGGGTGACTATCCGCACATCGGCTATGACGCAAATGGAATCTACCTAACGACAAACGAGTTCGCATTTTTCGGACCCGGCTTCTTCTACGGCTCCCAGGTCTATGCGATCGGTAACAGCGCGCTTACGGGAGGTAATGGGGCCGTTCTGTTGTTCGATACGCTTGGCGCCGGACCGGATGGTGCTGGGTTCACAGTCTGGCCTGCTCAAACTCCGGGCAACCAGTTCGACACCGACAACGGCGGTACGGAATTTTTCCTCAGTTCGAATGCTGTCTTCTCAGACTTCGGAACGAGCAACACGATCCTGTTGTGGAAGATGTTGAACACGTCTTCGCTCAATGGTTCGGCACCAGCAGCCACGCTAAGCTTGGTTGCTATTCCGGTCAGCACGTATGCCGTACCACCCCGCGCTTCACAGCCAGCCGGGAATCGGCCACTATCGACTTGCATTGCAGATACCACCATCTTTCCGAGCTGCAATGTAGCGATCGCCGGGGTTGCCAGTCACAACAACACGACCTTCGGGCCCAGCCCCAACGGCAGCCTCAACTCCAACGACTCGCGTATGCAGCAAGTAATGTATGCGAATGGATTGGTATGGGGAGCGCTCGATACAGCGATCACTGTCGGCGGTCAGAGCCGCGCAGGCATCGCCTATTTCGAGATCAATCCAAACTCCAATAAGGTAGCTCTGCAAGGACAAGCTGGCGTCGCCAACACCGACCTGACCTACCCCGCCATCGGTGTAACTCAGAGTGGGCGCGGCGTAATCGCGTTCACACTGACGGGTGACTCCGATTATCCCAGCGCCGCTCTTGCCGGCATCGACTCCAAGGCGGGGATGGGAAACATCCAGGTCGCTGCCGCGGGTCCTGGTCCCTGGGACGGGTTCACATCGTACGTGATCTTCGGCAGTGGACGGCCACGCTGGGGTGACTACGGCGCAGCGGCGGTCGATGGTAGCGATGTATGGGTCGCTTCGGAACATGTTGCCCAGACCTGCACCTATCTTCAGTACCTCGCCTCACCTCCGGGCCAGTGTGGCGGTACGAGGGGTGCGCTGAGCAATTGGTCCACTCACGTCAGCAAGGTGACGCCGTAATCAGTGCCAATCGGCTAGCCTGCCAAATGTTAGCGGCGCGGGAGTCTCCCTCTCGCGCCGCTAAGTTTTTTCCAATGCACCGGCTTTCAGTAGCTCCGGGCGCAATCCGACTATTTTTCGATCACGTTCCTGATCCGTTCAAATGCCCAATCGATCTCATCACGTTTAATGACTAAGGGGGGCGCGATCCGGATTACGTGATCATGGGTCTCTTTGCAGAGAATTCCCTGCCGCTTCAGAGCTTCACAATAAGGGCGCGCGGCGCTGTGGAGTTCGATTCCAATCCATAAGCCGCGACCGCGAACTTCCTTCAAATCGGCGCTGCGTAGCGTCTTGAGCTTCTCGAGGAAATACCCGCCGAGTTCCGCAGAGCGCTCGACCATTCTCTCCTCGACCAGCACGCGCAAGGCAGTCCGGGCGATGGCGCATCCCAGCGGATTTCCCCCGAAAGTGCTGCCATGATCTCCGGGATTGAAGACGCCGAGGACTTGCCGCGAGGCCAGAACCGCCGACACCGGATAAAACCCGCCTGCCAGGGCCTTCCCGACAATCAGCACGTCCGGACGAATCCCCTCGTGCATGTAGGCGAACAGCTTCCCTGTGCGACCCAGGCCAGACTGAATTTCGTCGGTCATCAACAAGACGCCATTCTGTTTGCAAATCTCGGAGGCTTCCTTCAGAAAACCGGGAGGAGGAATTATGATCCCCGCCTCCCCTTGGATCGGTTCGACCAGGAAGGCGCAGGTGTTCGGCGTGATCGCGTGCCGCAGCGCCTGCACATCTCCAAAGGGAATGATCTTGAATCCCGGAGTAAAGGGACCGAAGCCGTCGCGGTACTGCTCATCGCTTGAGAAACTGACTACGGTAACCGTCCGGCCGTGGAAGTTATTCGCGCAGACGATGATCTCGGCTTTCCCTTCGGGAATGCCTTTCACCTTATATCCCCACTTGCGCGCCGTTTTAATCGCCGTCTCGACGGCTTCCGCGCCCGAGTTCATCGGCAGGGCCATGTCGAAGCCGGTCAACTCGTGCAATTCCTTGTAGAGCAGCGGCAATTGATCATTGCGAAAAGCTCTGGAAGTCAGCGTGACTTTCGCGGCCTGCTCCTTGAGAGTTCTCAGGATCTCGGGATGACAGTGTCCCTGGTTTACGGCCGAATAGGCTGCCAGGCAGTCGAGGTAACGCTTGCCGTCGACGTCATAGACCCAAACCCCTTCGGCACGCTCGATCACGACGTCCAGTGGATGATAGTTGTGAGCCCCGTACTGCTGCTCCAATTCAACAAAATCGTTGGTATGAAGTTTTTCTTCCGTCATGTAATCCGTTTTCATAAGAGCCTCGCGACTTGCCACTCGCAACAATCTGTGAACAGCCTTCGAACCTCACTCCTCCAACAGCATCGTGAGCAAGGCCATCCGCACGTACAACCCGTTCCTCGCCTGCCGGAAATAGAGGGCGCGGGGATCGTCATCCACAGTCTTATCGAGTTCGACTGTGCGCGGCAGGGGATGCAGAATCATCGCATCCTTCTTCATGCGACCCAAAACCGCCGAATCTATAGCATACCGTTTCAGTCGCCTGGTGTCGGCAACCCGGTCCGGCTTAATGCGGGTTTGATAGACCACGTCGACTTCACCGATAACCTTGTCAATGTCCGACTCGAGGTCGTAACGCGTTCCATGCTCGTCCAAGTACTCGAGTATGTCCGGCTTCATCTGCATCTCGGCAGGACTCACGAAGAAAATGCGCACTCGCTCGAATTTGGCCAGCAGATAGGCCAAAGATCGCGCGCTTCGACCCCGATCCAACTCCCCGATGATGGCTACGCTTAGCCCGTCGAGGGGGCGTTCCCGATAGATCGTGTAAAGGTCCAGCAAGGCCTGCGTCGGATGCTGACCGCCGTTTCCATCGCCCGCATTGACTACGGGAACGGGCGAAACTTGGGCCGCCCGCTTCGCTCCCCCGGCTTCGTGGTGGCGAATCACGATGACATCGCTATACCCTCCGATGATGCGGATCGAATCTTCCACCTGCTCGCCTTCGATCGCCGACGAGAAAGAGTGCGCATGCTCGGTCGAGAGCACGCGGCCGCCAAGTCGGTGCATAGCCGCCTCGAACGAAAACCGTGTCCGCGTGGAGGGTTCGTAGAACAGCGTTGCCATGATGCGGTGCTGATAATCGAGTGAACCTCCCCTGGCCACCACCCGCTCCATGCCTCGTGATCGATCGAATAGTTCCATCAGCAACGGAACCGTGAACTGTTGCGACTCGACGACGTGCCTCAGCTTCACGTTCTTCTGCGCGGCGGATTCCAAGCTCATGCCTCCGTTCGCCACGTTCACTGCCGTCATGATTTCGCCCCTACGATAAGTTCGGTCGTCCTCGATTCGTTCTGCAAGTCAGGGATGATCATGGTTCCAGCCCGTCCATCGACCGCATCGCAGATTTGATCGTACGTGGTGATGAATGCCTGCTTTCCTCCGGCATGCAGGAACCGCAACACGGATTCGACCTTCGGTCCCATGTTGCCCGGCGGAAAATGGCCGGCGCGATAATGCTCTTCAAGTTCCCCGGCGGTCACCGCCCGGAGCGGCGTCTGCGTCGGCTTCTTGTAATCGAGGTAAACGTAGTCGGTATCCGTCGAAATCGCGAACACATCGACATTCAGTTCGATTGCGAGTAAGGCCGAAGCGCGATCTTTATCGATGACCGCGTCAACACCCTTCACACCTTCATGGCAGCGAACTACGGGAATTCCACCGCCGCCGCAGGCCACAACCAAGGCGCCATCATTCACCAGGTCGCGAATGATTTCGAGTTCTACGATATGAATCGGCACAGGCGACGGAACAACGCGGCGATAGCCGCGGGCGGCGTCCTCGACGATTTGCCAGCCGAGAATTCTCCGCCGTTCCTCGGCATCCGCTCGCGAATAGAAAGGTCCGATCGGTTTCGTGGGATGCTGCATGGCCGGATCGTCGGCGGAAACGATGGTCTGCGTAACGATGCTGACCACGGAAACATGAAGTCCTGCGGAGGCGAGTTCGTCATTCAAGGATTGTGAGAGGAGATAACCGATCTCCCCTTGCGTAGAGGCGCCACAGACATCGAGCGTATGCCCGGGAACCTGGTCCGAAGCTCGTTCCGAGCGCAGTAAGGCCGCGCCGACCTGCGGCCCATTTCCGTGCGTAATAACCAGCTGATACCCGCGCTGGATCAGGCCAACGATCGCCTTGGCAGTGCGCCGCGCATTTGCTAATTGCTCGGCAACGGTTCCCTTCTCTCCGGCTCGAATCAGGGAGTTTCCGCCAACGGCAATCAGCATCGTCTTCATAGCAGTTCCAGCTCGCAATCTGGCCGTGAGCAGCGAACAACCATCTACACGTGAGCATGCTCCGGGGCAGCAATTGGACCGGCGTGCACGATCTCGCGCTCCATCAGTTCCAGCATGATGGCTTTCTGAGCGTGCAACCGGTTCTCCGCCTCCTGAAACACAACCGACCGCGGCGAATCAATCACGTCGCTCGTTACCTCATCCCCGCGGTGCGCTGGCAAGCAATGCAGGAAAATCGCATCCGGCTTGGCACAACTAAAAAGTCCTGCGTTCACCTGGTACGGCTGGAAGATGCTTTGCCGCTTTGTGGTCTCGGCTTCCTGGCCCATGCTCGCCCACACGTCCGTGTAGATCACGTCCGCATTTGTTACTGCGTGTATCGGATCATTGGTAATGGTGATGGACCCGCCGGTTTCCTTGGCGCGTTCCTGTGCCCACCGGATCGCGGACGCGTCCGGTTCGTATCCGGGAGGTGTGGCAACCCACACATGTGTCCCCAACTGCGCCCCGGTGAACATGAGGGAATGAGCCACATTGTTGCCGTCACCGATAAAAGCGACTTTCAGGCCCGCCACTGTCCCCTTGATCTCCAGGATCGTCATGTAGTCCGCGAGCGCTTGGCAGGGATGACTGTAGTCAGTCAGTCCGTTAATGATAGGAATACTTGCGTACTCTGCCATCTGATCAACAATTTCGTGCGCAAACGTGCGGATCATGATTCCCTGCACCATGCGCTCGAGATTCTTGGCGACGTCGTACACCGATTCCCGCTTACCAAGGTTGATTTCCGCGGGCGAGAGATAGAGCGAGAACCCGCCTAACTGATGAATACCGACATCGAACGTGACACGTGTCCGCAGCGATGGCTTTTCGAAAATCATCGCCAGCGTCTTGCCTTTCAATGCACTGGTGTAAGCGCCGGGAATGGCTTTGATCTGGCGTGCCAGATCAATGAAGTGGTGGATCTGCCCCGGGGTGAAGTCGCGTATGGACAAAAAGTCCGTCGCGTTCATCGCGTCACCTCGGCAAGAGCGGGCTTATGCCTAACGGTGAACTCCGTAAGGATTTCGACCAAACCAGGCCGCGTCAGTTCTTCCGCTTCGTAGGAAACCCGCACACTCGGCTTGTTTAATTTCAGAATGCTCGCGAGATCAACCGGGGTCGCAACCAACACGAGGTCGCAAGGAACACGGTTGATCGTTTCTTCCAATTCGTGTCTCTGGATCGCGCCATACCCCATGGCCGGCAGCAAGCTGGTCAGATGGCGATAGCGGTCGTAAGTTCCTCGAATAGAGCCGACCGCATACGGCCTTGGATCCACCAGTTCCGCGGCTTCACATTGACGTGCGGCCACAACTCCGGCGCCGTAAGCCATCTCACCATGCGTAAGCGTTGGGCCGTCTTCGACTACCAGCACGCGTTGTCCCTTTACCAACTCTGGGGAAGCGACCGTGACACGGCACGCTGTCTCCAGGACGCGAGCTTTGGGATTGTTCTTGCGGATGTTCTCGCGCACAACCTCCACGTCGTGAGCCGCTGCCGTGTCCACCTTGTTAATGATGATTATTTGTCCCCGGCGTAGGTTGACTTCCCCAGGGTAGTAGCTCACTTCGTGACCGGGACGGTGCGGGTCAGCGATCACGATCTCGAGATCCGAGCAGTAGAACGGCGTGTCGTTATTGCCGCCGTCCCATAGGATGATGTCAGCCTCTTTCTCGGCTTGCCGCAAAATTGCCTCATAGTCGACACCGGCGTACACGACCGTGCCCACGCGAATGTGTGGCTCATACTCTTCGCGCTCTTCAATCGTGCACTGATGGCGTTCCAAGTCCTCCATCGTGGCGAAGCGTTGGACGGCTTGCGCTGCGAGGTCGCCATAAGGCATGGGATGGCGAATTACTACCGGTTTCCAACCAAGATGCCGTAACTGCGAGGCCACCAGGCGAGAGATCGGACTCTTGCCGCAACCTGTCCGCACCGCACAAATCGAGATAACAGGACGCACGGATTTCACCTGCGTATGTTCGCTGCCAAGAAGCCAAAAGTCGGCTCCCACCGACAGCGCGCGGGAGGCAAGGTGCATCAACGTCGTGTGCGCAACGTCACTGTAGGAGAAAACCGCGATGTCCACTTCCTGCTCGTGGACAATGCGCTCGAAGTCTTTCTCTTCCGCAATCGGAATTCCCGCCGGATACAGTGGACCGGCCAGAGCTGCGGGATAGGATCGGTTCGCGATGTCCGGGATCTGCGTCGCGGTGAAGGCGACCACGTGGAAATCGGGATTTTGGCGGAAAACAACGTTGAAATTGTGGAAGTCGCGACCAGCTGCGCCTAGAATGATGACTTTTTTCATAGTTCTTTCCTCGCGGAAGGAGGCTCTTTAACCCTGTATTCTCGGCTGCCATGGGCCAAGGGGCAGTGAGGCATATCACTAGCCGGAGTGACGTTCAAACAAGGTTGTAAAAACGATGCCAGAAACGGCCTGGAAGCAATGGCCAGACTTAGTGAAGAGTTAAGCAGCTTTGGAGATATATCCGGGCGGCGCCGGCCAGCAGAGACACTGGCCGGAGAGCATGTTCAACACAAGCGGAGGCTAGCAGATGCTAGCTAGCGTAGAACGCCGCATTCTTGTCAATGAATTCCTTCTTGTCTTCGGGCACGTCGTCGAGCGCATGGATAGAGTCAGACGTGCACACCGGGACGCACGCGCCACAATCGATGCATCCATCCGGGTCAACATACATTTGCGTGGCCTCGTCGAATGCCGGCTCATCTTTCTTGGGATGGATGCAGTCGGTAGGACAAACATCCGCGCACAGCGCATCTTTGATACAGGTATCGGTAATTACGTATGCCATGACTTCTTGTGAACCCCGCCTTTGATCTTTGATCCTGCACAACGAGGCTACTCCGCGATGCCGCTGGTCGCGGTGACCAGCGTCACGAAGGTCTTGTGAGTTGGCACACAGTACGATGAAGTGTGATCCGCAGCTCAACACTTGGAAGGCAAAAAAAAAGCGCGTCTCGCACAAAGGCTGACGCGCTTCTCAAGGACTGCGGACTGATCTATTGCATCACGCTGAAATTCAAGCAGGCCGCAATGTTATTCACGGGCTGACTTCCGGCCGCTCCCGCGTTGAAGCGGATGATGTTGTCTTCCGTGGAGCAAAAGTTCCGGACGCCAGTGGTATTGAAACTCGTGGGCGCAGCTCCGACCACGTATTGCGTGTTCACACCGTTGACGACCGACTGGCCGTTCGCCATGAATACGTAGCCACTCTTTGAACCGCTCCCGGGCGAAGCGGTCGAAATCGAATTGTCCAGCAGGCAAGCCGTGGATTGCGATGGCACGCAGGGCAACGCTCCCCCGAGTGCGGCCAAATTCGGCGCGTAACCGATCGTCGGATAGCTAGTCGAATACTGAATTTCAGCCTGGTTGATGGCTCGTATCGATGCGACAGCTGAGGTCTCGTCCGCCGAGATTCTTGCCTTCAGGAGACTGGGAATCGCCATCGCGGCAATAATCAGGATGATTGCCACTACGATCAGCAATTCGATCAGGGAGAAGCCTTTTTGCTTGCGGGTCATTTTCATAGGATACCTGGGCTTAACTGCTATTCACGCCGGCATGTAACGGAGCACTTGGGGGGCCGTTCTCAGTTTCCGTGTATTCCCCAGCGCCAGGGCTTGCACCGCGGATTATGCAACATTTACAGCAAATACGCGGGTCCCGCGGTCAAAGCCCTACCACATTGTAGACCACGCTCGACGCGCCGTGCAGGGTACTGCAACAACAGCGCAAGCTGTTGCAGATAGGGCGCATTCCTCCCTTAGATCGCCGCCCGGCGGAATTCTTGCGTTTATTTGTGGAAGAGCAAAGATCTAAGCCCAGGTGGTCAGTCGGCGGCGACTGCGGAACGCCTCAACCCTTTGAGATCGGCCGCTAGCAGACGGTGAAACAGGTGCTCGCCCGCTTCCCTTCTCACGGATAACCGTCCGGCGCCGTAAGCACGAGATTTCAACCCGCGCTGCACGGCCTCACAAATATCGAGATCTTCCTGCTGCACGCGATCGCATACGGCTACCGATTCGTCGTTATAGGCGCGAGCTGAATCGGTCACATCGGAGAAGTACCAATCGAAAACCACGCGCACGTGATCGACATCCACCGGTATGGCCAAGATGGTATCGAGATAACCTTCGTAGTAGTCGATCATCAAGTTGGGGTACTGCCAGAAGTACCACGCACGATCGCCCTTGCGCGTGTTTGCGACGCTTGCCTCGGCCATATCCGCAACTACCGGGCTCGATTGCAAGCAGTACCGATCTTCGTTCTCGATCGTGTACTGCTTATAGTCCAGAACACTGTTCAAGCCTTTGTGCAGATGAGGCACGTGGTAGCCACCGTCGAGATAGTTGTCGACGAAAACCTTCCAGTTGCACGCGATGTCGTAGGTGCGCGAGGCGAAGTAACGCAGCTTAGTGAACTCGAGGGGACCTGCGCGGCGAACCAGCCCACCCAGGAATTCAGCCAGTGGCTCGGCCTGATCATCAAGGTTTACGAAAACGAAATTCTCCCAGGTCTCAACCCGAACCGGGTGCAAGCCGTTTACGCCACGCTCGAAGTTCTTGACGCCCTCAAACTCCGGCATGCCCTTTAACGATCCGTCGAGCCCATAATTCCAGCCGTGATAGGGACACCGTAAGATCTGCGCATGCCCGCAGGGCTCGGTCACAACGGCAGCCGCATGATGCCGGCAAACGTTGTAGAAGGCACGCAACACACCATCATTTCCACGGACGGCAACGATGGGCTCATCGGCGACGCGGAAGGTAATGAACTGTCCCGGCTTTTCGACCTGGTCGGTGCGGCCGATCCACTGCCAGGTTTTGCTGAACACTGTCCGCTTTTCCAGGTCGTACAACCGGGGATCCACATACCACGGCGCGGGAATGGTGGAAGCGTCCGCGAGCGGCGCACGATCGTTGTACATCGCCAGAACTTCGGAGATGGATCTGTCGGTCATAGGGTGCTCAGTACCGGCAATTACTTCCCGATTGCTTTTCGCAAGATGTCGAGCAATTGGTTGATTCGCGCGTCTTTCCTCTCGGCCATCTGGCCTTGCCGCCGAAACAAACCCGGATCCAGTTCCTCGGTCAAGAGCGCATCCTGGAATCTCTCGACCATCCAATCGATGATTGACACAATCATCTCCGGATCAAGATCCTTGCGCAGTTCCCCGCGTTGCAATCCGTATTGGACAAACGCGCTGCGCCCGTAAGGATCCTCGGAAATCAGGAATCGATTGATTTGCCGGCGCAATGCCAGATCACTGCCATAGTTTCCGAGTAAATAAATGCGGTAAGGTATCCAATCCTCGTGCACCATGTGCTCGGTGCGCGTCAACCAGTGGCGCAGGATTTCGAAGAAGCCACGCTCCCGCACATCTGCGGGAACATTAAGATAAGGAGAAAAAGAGCGCGTAGCCCGCTTATAAACTTCGAAAAACAGCCCGTCCTTGCTCCCGAAATGCTGGAAGATAGAGCCCTTGGCGATACCTAGTTCGGTTGCGATATCGCCGACGCGCGCCGCATCATAGCCGTGCTCGGCAAAATGCCGCATGGCAACATCGATGATGCGCGCTCGCTTGGCCTCGGTCCGCGGACGCAGCTTAGCTGGCTTCACTACGGACGGTGTAGCAGCGGTTCCCATTTTGACCTCAAGTCAGAAAAGATACTCTCGCCAACCTTCTTTGACAATGCTCATATTAGCGCACATGTGCGTGGTGGCGAGAATACCTCTTCAACTCGTTTGACTATGGGTCAAAACCCAGTGCGGTGATTTTCATCACAGCAATCAAACCCCGAATTCCACCAGAATGTGAGCTGTACTTATGCCACGCCTCGCTCGCGACTCGCGCCTCTTCTGTTACGAACGTCTACGGCGTTCCGGCCTGTAGTTCGTGCCTGATCACGCGCTTCCGGCGCTAAGGCACACCTTTCGAGAACGCATTTATCTCCGCAAGAAGAAGGTTTCTATGAAGCTACTGGTAATTGGTTCCGGCATGATGGGCTCGGCAGCTACCTACGACATGGCGCGCACCGAGAATGTTGCGTCCATCACCCTCGCGGATACGGATACGAAACGTGCGCGTGACGTGGCCGCACGGGTGAACCGAATCACGGGACAGAAGAAAGTACGCGCGGTGGCTCTCGACGCGAGCGATGAAAAATCGGCGGCGAAGCTGATGCGCGGACATGACGCTGCTCTCTCGGCTGTTCCATATTTCTTGAACTTGGGTTTGGCAAAAGCTGCAGTGGAAGCGCGATGTCATTTCGCCGACCTCGGGGGGAACAACACAGTCGTGCGCCAGGAACTGGCGTTATCGAAGAAGGCGGAACAGCGTGGCGTGGCAATCGCGCCCGATTGCGGACTCTCGCCGGGCATGGCTTCGATTCTCGGCGGTGAACTGGTAAGCCGCCTCGGAGGCCGAGCCGACGCACTCAAGCTTTACGTCGGCGGCCTGCCGGAACGTCCGGTACCCCCATTTCATTATCAACTTGTCTTCTCCGTCGAAGGCCTCATCAACGAGTATGTCGAACCCGCGCGCATTCTACGCAAAGGTAAGCTCACGACCATCGCTCCTCTGACCGAGCCCGAAGAATTCCACATGAACGGTTTCGCTCCCCTGGTCGCGTTCCATACATCTGGTGGAACTTCCACGCTGCCGGAAACCTTCGAAGGACGTGTCGGGGAATGCTTCGAGAAAACTCTGCGCTATCCCGGTCATTACGACCTGCTCTGCGAACTGCAAGCCCTTGGCCTGTTCTCCAGCGAGAAGATGAAGGTCAACGGTTTCGAAGTCGCGCCCCGGATGGTGATGTCCAGAATTCTCGAAGGCAAGTTTGCGGGCAAAGGCCCCGATGTCTGTATCATGCGAATCGAGGCGCACGAATCCGTGCATGCTCCCGGCGTTCGCGGCCTGCTCGGGGGCAAGCTTCAAGGCCGGGTTGCATCATTCACCACGGTTGACCACTACGACCCGAAGACCGATATGAGCGCGATGATGCGCACGACAGCGTTTCCCGCATCCATCGTGTTACAGATGCTCGCTTCCGGAGTAATCACGAAACGTGGCGCCATCCTGCAGGAACGCGATGTGCCTGCCAACGTATTCCTCAGCGAAATGGAGAAACGCGGAATCAAGATCGAATACCAGATGAATTGACTTAGAGGGAGCCTTCGCCGGGCCTTGGATATTCCTGTCTATCGTTCGAGCATTCAGATGTTCGAAGTTCCTCGCGCCTTCCACAGGGCGAGATGTTTGCCATCGGGCGCGGGAATAGCCCAACCGATGGTCATCGTTGAATCTTCCACCATGGTGCGCACATGCATATCGCCAATCGTGCAGCCCACACAACCGGCGATGACATTTTCCGAGTGAGATGGGACACCTTCTGCTTGGGTCGCAAGCTCGCTCGATCAGCGGGATTATGAAGGCGCGATGGGAATCCACTGAGCTTCGCCGCATCGGTGAAGGAACACTCATGTTTTTGCCCGATCAAGGAAAACGGATGCGGCAAAGATCACCAGACTTGGCGATAGCCTCGACGCGCTGACGAGCCAGTCAGGAGAATGCTTTACCAAACCACGCGTAGCACATGAACTTAGTAGTCTGTGGGAGACATCACCGTCCAGTTCCGCTGGTACAATAGCGGGCCATGTGGGGACCTCGGCTTCCCTGTGGCGCCGACCTGGCGCAGGCCGCGGTTTGATAATGGCCAACTACCGTTTCGCAAATTATCTCTTTGATGTGGAAGAGCGAAGGCTGCTTTGTGGCACCGAAGAAGTTCGCCTTCGGGGCAAGCTGTTCGACACTCTTCGCGTGCTGGTCGAAAACGCGGGCAAGCTTGTCCGCAAAGATGCCCTGATGGAGTCCGTATGGCCGGACTCGGTCGTCGAAGATAACAATCTCGACTACTGCATCTCCCAGCTGCGAAAGTTGTTTCATCCGGCAAAGTACATCGAGACCGTGCCCCGGCACGGCTATCGGTTTGTCGCAGAAGTCACGAGCGCAAAGCCCAATGGGCGGCTGATCCAGTTGGAGCAAGCTGAGCCGCCCTCCGACATTCCAGATCAACAAGTCCAGTTCTTCACCACCAGCGACGGCGTCCGCATCGCGTACAGCATGGGAGGCCAAGGTCCGGCGCTCGTGCGTGCGATTCACTGGCTCAATCATCTTGATTTCGAATGGAGGACCCCGCCGCGGCGGCAGTGGCTCTCGAGCG
>JBPYEW010000013.1:0-4222 GCA_051984555.1 Terriglobales bacterium
TCGAAGTGCAACATGGTTAATTCACTGAGCTCGCGCGTCGAGGCTGAGGCTGACCATAATAATAATTTACACCGTAACTGTCATAGCGGCCCATAGCAGCCATATCCACTTTATTGAGGACCACCCCGACGATATTTGCGTGCACAGCGGGCGCATGACGCAGCGCGTACTGCACGGCCTCGATTTTCGTCGAGCCCCACTCAATCACGAGAAGATAGGAATCTATGAAACCCGAGGTCGCGCGCACGTCCATACTTGCAACAAGCGGCGCAAGATCGACAATCACATAGTCATATTTTATCTGGAGCGTGTCAAAAAGCGATTTTGCCGCACTCGAGGCAAGGAATTCAGTCGCGTTTGGCACACTCGCACCCACCGGCAAAAATTCCAATTGCGTGGCTGCGTCAGTCCAAACCGCGTCTGTAAGATCAACCGTTCCAGCAACTACGTCAATAAATCCGGTGTTCGCATTTGGCGCAAGCCAGCGCGACATCGAAGAGTGGCGAACATCACAATCCACTAACATAACGCGTGCACCACTCTGTGCAATGAGCGTTGCCATCGCCACGGCTAGGGTGGACTTGCCCTCGCTTGGTAAACACGACGTCAAGCCAATAATCTTTGTATTTGCTTGATTGTTCATGTCGATAGTCAATTTGATCGACCGAATAGCTTCTGCATACGCGCATGCCGGTGCATCGATGATCGTCCGCATGATCTTTGGAATAAAGCAGATACTTCTCGGCTCTGCCCCGGGAGCAATGGCAAATTTCTCCTGCCGTCTTGGCTCCAGAGCAAGGGGTTGCGGCTTAGAAAAAACTCCCTTGCGGCTGCTGTCGGCGAACAATGGAACCAGCGCGAGGCACTCGGTCGCAAGAACTGATTTTACCTGTTCCCTGGTCCGGAATCTGCGGTCCATGATTTCTCGGAAGGCCGCAAGGCCGCCCCCGATCATTGCTCCTGCAACCAGCGTCACCAGCCCAACCAGAGCCGTTTTAGGCCCAGTCTTGGTCGCGGACGCTGCCGAGATTTGCCGCGCCTCGCTGATCGGAAATGTTTGTTGCTGGACGGATTCGGTGTGGCGCTGAAGGAAATTGTCATAAAGTCTGCGGTAGCTCTTCGCCGCCGCATCGAGACTAAAATAAGTGACCAGTGCCTGATTCGTCTCCGTGGATTGCGATATGAGTTTAGCCTGTGACTTGTCAAATTCGTCCTCACGCTTCTTGGCTATTTCATATTCACTTTTGAGGTTCTCCTCGATTCGTCCTAATTCATAGCCGATGGATCTGCGAATATCTCGAATCTGGTTGCGCAAATTGACAACGGCAGCATGGTTCTTGCCATAGCGCACCGAATAATCGGCCTCTCGGTTCACCAAGTCCAGATATTTGGCTCGCAACGGTGTTATGATCCCGCTGGCCATGGCCTCGGGTACGGTCTCATCCTGCTCCCCGGAATTAGGCGTATCTTGCTGATAGGCTTTGCGCACCGCTTGCAGCCGCTCAAGGCGCGCCTGCACATCAGAGGCGTGGACACGAGCAGAAACGAGTCCACCGCTCATCTCGGTCAGCTCTTTCTCATTCATGAGCCCGCCGCCGCTGGTGACCACAATATTGTTTTTGGCTCGGTACTCGATGGCGGCACGTTCAGCAGCAGCCGCCTGTTCACGTAACGCCTGAAGCCGCTCTTGCAGCCAGTCGCTCGCGCGCCGATTTGCCTGGTACTTGCCGTTTAACTGATCGAAGATGTAGGCATCGATCGTTGTATTCGCGATTTTGGCGGCCTGTTCCTTGTCTTGCGAGCGAAAATCGATCTGCATCATATAGCTTTGACCAAGCCGTTTGATGCTGACCCCGTTGTTCAGAGCAGCAATTGCTGCGCGGACACGCTCCGGTTCTGATTTGGGCTCGGGGTCCTCACCCCATCCGAGACGAAAAAGGACCTTGTCGAGCCACGCAACGCCGGAACGGACAAATTGGGGATCGTCCGCAAGCCGCAGCTGTTTCACCACGTAGCTCGCAACGTTCAGCGATCTCAAAGCGATGCTCTGACTCTCGATCCAGGCCGCATCAGGTAACGAACTACCCGTCAGAGCCTCAAACGGCCCCTTCCGCGGCTCGATCATCATTACAGAGGAGGCCGTATAGCTCGCCGGAGTGACGTAGAGGTACAACGCCCCAAAGGGCAGGGCGAGTAACAAGCCGAGCAGGATCAGCCCATAGCGCCGACGCAGAAATCCGATGACCAAATCAATCTGCGCCCCCAGCGTAGGGGACGTTGGGAGCTCCAGTCCAATGACCGAATCCGACTGCGGCTGCTCAATTGTGGGCATGGCGTCACTAAGCCTAGGTACTCTGGTTTCGCACGCCCCCACTGGCAGTGCTAGTGCGACCCCCTCTAGGGGGGACCTAGCCCAGGGCCTCACCCGCTTAGCACCCGCACGCTTGTACCAAACTGGGCAGTCGAAGCAAGGCTCAGGGGCTGACATTTTTTGGACCCAACGTTTAGCGGTAACTATTGCGTCCTCGGCTTGGGCCGCCCCGATGCCTGAGATAGCCCCGCTCGATGTTTCCGGCCAGGCAGTGACCGAATCCGCACTGGAGCAAGACGGTCAGCTAAGTTCGCTCCAGGGCAAGCGTTCAGCATCGCAGTTGGCCGTCGCCATGACGACGAGCACCGGTGGGGAGTGGACCCGCAATCCGAACTCGCGCTGAAGCCTTGACCACAGAAAATAAGGGACGGTTAGCCATGTTGGTTGTTCCTTGTAAATTCTACCTCGGAACACCACAAAGACGCGGTCGGCAGCCGTCGCGTTGCGGCGAATGATGTCGCGGTCCCAGGCCATCGGATTAGAGTTGGCAACGAGCATGCGGCACATACCGGCGCCCGCACGGATCATGGGCTTTCCTTCGCTTGGCTGATCGGACGATGCGACGGTGAAGTGCTGTCGAACAAGAAACTCCATAACCTTTTGTTGCACGTCCTCGTTCGGCACTCTCCTATCCGGCCGCACAATCAGCTTGGACCCGAGCGTGAGCGGAAGCGCCAGGATAAGGAACCATTTAAGCACGCGAGAACAATTCACGCCGCGAGCCTATTAGACTGAAGCCAACGATAAGGCTGAGAAATATAGTACTTTCAACCATCTCGCCCCATTTGTTATGGATCGTTTCATAATGTCCGTAGCTGAGTCCAGTGAGAGCAAGTCGTGTGACATTCCCTGCGACCACTGAGACGACGGCGAGAGAGGACCACAGGAGATCTATAGGCCGCCAGCGGTGGTTTGCCCATTGTGTAATAGCGATCCAGCACAGGAATGCGTAAGTGACATTGGCCCACGAGGCGCACATCGGCGTTATCACCATGTATCCTGAATTATCGGCGAAGCGAACCAAATTTCCGGTCCGCTCTGTACCCAGCAACCACGCCGCCATCGTTGCGTCGAGTTCTAGCAAGGGTCTCGCGAAGAATTGAAAGACTAGACGGCTCCATAGCATGGGCACCGATAGCGCGAGCAAGATCAGGGCAGCCCGCTTTCGCTCGGCACCGTCGTTTGCGAAAAAGAGAATGTAAAGACTGAGCCCGCTCACCGCCACCCAGCTTAAGGCATAGATCGGAAGAATGACTAAGCCGAGAAAACCCAGGGCGACTACGAGGTCCGAGGTTCGTATCTTTTCTCGATTGCTACAGGCGATCAAGTACACGCCGGCAAAACAGGCAAACAATACGATCACATTTAGTTCGAAGCCAAGGACCGCACCCGTCCAACCTTCCAGATTAAAGGTCAGAATACTTCGCCCCACGAGACCATTTGCGCAGGCGAGAATGTAAAGGCCGGCAAAGAGCTCATTGCGCGGCAGCGAATGCTGCAGCGCTGCGACCAGTCCGCGGCGCGGGGCAGCGAGTTCGGTAGTAGTCGCGGTCTCAGCCATTCGGACGATTACCTAGCGTGTTGGTTGGGCCAAAAGGCCGAGATCGGCCGAGGGCTTACCGCTAACATGCTGCAGGATCGGCCCAATGCCGGTGGAATTCATTAGAAGTCGGCGGTCACGCGGTGTTGTAGCCCCCGAACGAGCGGACACGGTCAGGGTCTTGCGTGAGCTGCGATGAACTCACGGGGTGAACGATATCCGAGTGCCTTGTGCGGGTGAACCTCGTTGTACTGAGTGATCCAAGCTGATAGCTGGTGCATGACGGTGTCTGCATCCGGACACGGACTGAC
>JBPYEW010000014.1:0-14555 GCA_051984555.1 Terriglobales bacterium
GAATTTCTGCTCCGCTTCGGATTGAAAGATGTCAGTGAGCTGCCAAGCATGGAGGAGTTCGAGAAACTCGTAGCGGAATCTTTCCAAAGTGATCTGATGCCGGCGGAAGTCACGCCTGAGCCGGAGATCGGTGCCACCGCGGTAAGCGACACTGGCGGCGAAAGCTCGGTGCAGGAAACTGACACTACGAATGAGAGCACTTCAGAGGAACCGGTGCATCAACATGCCGACGGCTCCTCCGAAGAAGGTTCGCAGTAGTCTTACTGTTGCACGCTTACGGGCGTAGGATTCGGAATCGGCTTCGCCGGAGCTACCGGCGTAGAAGCATCTTCCCCGCCGATTTTCGTTCCGATCACGTCTCCTGAAACAATCATGTCCACGCGGCGGTTAAGCTTGCGGCCGGACGCAGTCATGTTGTCACCCACCGGATCGTTCTCGCCCAATCCACGCGCATAGATGTTGCTCATCGAAACGCCCGACTGGAGCAGGTAATCGCGAACGGACGCGGCCCGCTTCTCGGAAAGAACCTGGTTGTAGTCTTCGGTGCCGACGTTGTCGGTGTGACCTTCGATATCCAGCTTCAGGTCAGGATAAGCAAGAATGATTCCCGCGATCCTCGCCAGGCGCTCACGCGCCACCGGCTTCAGGTTGTACTTGGCCGTATCGAAAAGAACGTCGGGCATGCTGACAATCAGGCCCCGCGGAGTGTCCTTCGTCTCGAGCACCTGGTTGAGCTGACTCAGCAGCCGGGAGCGCATCTCTTCCTTCTGCCGGATCGCCAACTCGGCTGCCTGCCGGGCCTTCTCAGCTTCTTCCTGGGCCTTTGCCTGCTCGGCTATCGCTGCTGCACGAGCCGCTTCCGCCTGCGCACGGGCAGCATCCGCTTCGGCCTTCATGCGTTCGGCTTCAGCCTTGGCTTGTTCCGCGGCCTGACGATCAGCTTCGGCTTGCGCGCGACGGCGAGCATCTTCTTCCGCCTGAGCCTTCGCCTGGGCTTCACGTTCCGCGGAAGCCTTGGCCTCCGCTTCGGCTTTTTCACGCTTCTCTTGCAAAGCCCGCTTCTCAGCGTCGATGCGCTCCTGGTTCTTCCTCTGGAGTGTCAGCACGCGGGCATCTTCCGCCATCTGGGTAGCGCCACGAGCAACCGTTCCAATCGGAGTCTTGCCTTGTTTCCGTTTGAGGTAATCTTCGGCGCGCGCCAGGAAGTCTTCTGCTTTGCTCAAACTGTCGCCGGCATACTGTCCAGCGCCGGCAGCTTTCGCGATAGCCACGGCATTCCGCGCTTCGAGCAAGTCCAGCGGAACCTTGGGATCAGATTTGGTAGCTGGTAGGTCCGCGGCATGCAGGTCGATGGTGTACTGTCCGCCCTCGAGCATGTCGAACTTGGCGTCAATCGCCTCTTCCCAGCCTTTGGTCTCCTGCCGAATAATGTTCTCCACGACCACCAGATTGCTGGGCCGCGTCACTGAAAAGTAGGGTTCCGCCGTGATGATGAGTCCGAATGCCTGCAGATCGCTTGTCACATCGAGCTTGCTCTTACCCTCTCGATCCGGCACGACCTCCCCCAGGTTCACGGACCGGCCCTCGGGAGTGACCGCCCATAGCACGTAGGTCAGATATTCAGGGCCAAACTTCTTGGCGCCACCGAGGTTCGACACTTCGGCGTCGATCTCCAGCCGTCCAGCCTTGCTGTCCACCTTGGCTTTGCCGCGCGCTTCCGGCATCAAAGTTGTGCCTTTTAGATCGACAGTGGTAGACCCGCCACGATGACGATAATTGACCGCCTTGGTCGTACGCGAAACCACGTTGACGCGAAACACCGGCGTCTGGTCCATCGGCTCGACTGCGGTATTGTCCTGGGTGTTGGCACTGGTCGTCGCCTCGGAACTGGTCGCAGCTTGCGGAGCGGACTGCTGCGCAAAAACCATCGTCGACAACAACAAAAGGCAAAGCAAACGTAAAGCGGTCTTCATCCTGATACCTCGTGAAAAAGTTGTGCTGGAGTGTTGATTGTGAAAACAGTATAGCCGGAAGTAAGTACACTAAAGTTACGAACGTAATCACCTTTGATACTCTTGGTAGAGATGGGATCGGAACGTCTACAAAAAATTATTGCCGCCGCCGGGGTTGCGTCGCGCCGCAAGGCTGAGGAATTGATTTCCTCAGGCCGAGTTGCCGTGAACGGACAAACCGTCACCGAACTGGGCACCAAAGCCGATCCCGAGCACGATCACATCCGTGTAAACGGCAAGCTGCTGAAAGGTCCTCAGCAACACGTTTACCTGCTGCTGAACAAACCAAAAGGATTTGTGACCACGGTCAGTGATCCCGAAGGCCGTCCCACCGTGATGAGCTTGCTACGGGGCGTTAAGGAGCGCGTCTATCCCGTCGGACGCCTTGACTACGCCAGTGAAGGACTGCTGCTGTTAACCAATGACGGCGACCTCGCCCTTAGCCTCATGAAAGCTGCCTCGCACGTTCCGAAGACCTACATGGTCAAGGTGAGTGGCAGGCCCACAGAGGAAGCACTCGCCAAACTGCGCTCTGGCGTGTCGATTCCAACCGAAGATGGGCGCCGCCGAATCCGGACAGCGCCCGCAAAAATTTCCGTCATCCGGGATGCGAACAATCCCTGGTATGAAGTCACGTTGATCGAGGGACGAAACCGGCAGATCCGGCGCATGTTTGAACAGGTCGGCCATCACGTCGAAAAAATAAAGCGGGTCCGGTATGGGCCACTCGAACTCGATGTCCACCCCGGAAAATATCGCCTCCTCAAGCCGCAAGAAATACTCAAGCTGCGCAGCGCGGTAAAACCAGGGCATCGAAACTCGCGGGTGCTCGATCGCGCCGGAAACTAAGCCCAGCTTTCACGATGATCAAACTCGATTCCAACGAGAGTCCCTTCGGACCTTCTCCCAAAGCCACCGCAGCGATGCAAGCCGCCGTCGAACGCGGCAATCGCTACCCCGATAACGATGCGTCGGTATTGCGCAGCCGCTTAGCAGCTGTCCACCGTCTCGAAGCGGATCAGGTTCTGATTACTGCTGGTCTGACTGATTTTTTAGGAATTCTCTGCCGTTCCGTTCTCAAGCCTGGTCTCACTGCAATTACCAGCCAGCGCTCGTTTATCGTGTATTCCCTCGCCACCAAAGCGGCCGGATCCCGACTCATTGAAGTTCCGATGCAGAACGACGCCTTCGATCTGCAAACGGTCGAAAAAGCCATCACGCCGGAAACCAAGATCGTTTTCCTTGCCAACCCAAATAATCCAACGGGAACGGCGTTCGATTCGACTGTCCTCGATAAATTTCTGAGTAACGTTCCCGATTCCGTCACCGTCGTTGTGGATGAAGCTTATTACGATTACGCCGCACACTTTGCCAAGCTGCGGCATTTCAACTATTCCCATTCGACGGATTACGTTCGCGAGCGCCGCAACGTGCTCGTGCTGCGGACGTTTTCGAAGGCGCACGGCCTGGCCGGATTGCGTGTTGCCTATGCCATGGGCCAACCCGAACTGCTGAAATCGCTTGCGCGGGCTCGATCAACGTTCTCTGTCTCTGAGGCGGCACAGTGTGGGGCTTTGGCGGCAATCGACGACGAAGATCACTTGAGGCGGGCGTTGGAAAACAACCACGAAGGCGTCGATCAGATGACTGCTGGACTGGCGAAGATGGGCTGTCGCATTCCCCGGCCTTGGGGAAATTTCGTGTACTGCGAACTAGGCGAGGACGCCCGAGCTTTTGCGAAGCAAATCGAGAAGGAAGACGTGCAGGTTCGACCGCTCGGCCCGTGGGGCGCTCCCACCGGCATTCGCGTCACGATTGGCACTCCGCAGGAAAACGAGCGCTTTCTGGCGGCGTTCCAGAAAGTCCGCACCGCTCCGATTGCAAATCCCTAAGTACGAGCCCCCGCTACTACCTACCGGTGGTTTTCAATCATCGGCAGGCGAGCCGCGCCATACAGGCCGGCGTCGCTTCCGAGAAGCGCGCGGGTGATGATCGTGTAGCGAGTGGTCTTGGTTTCGACATTGGCCGAAGCACCCTCGCCTCCCGCCGCATGCGGCGGTGCGGTAGCCGCATAAACCATGCAGCGTTTGCGAAGCTCTTCGAAGATCGACGGCGAGAATGCCTCCCACGCGCTGGAGACCCCTCCCCCTACCACATACATGGGCAGGTTCAGCCCATTCACCATGTTGGACAACGCGATGCCGATCGCGCTGCCCACACGCCGAAAGATTCTTCGAGCGGCCTCGTCTCCCTGGATGGCGAGGTTGTATACCGCCTTAGCGCTGAACTCCGGGTCGGAACTTGCCGCTCGGGCCAGGATAGGAGCCGATCCATCGGCGATGGCTTCCCTTGCCATGCGAACGACCGCTGTTGCCGATGCGTACGCTTCCAGGCACCCATGGTTGCCACAACCGCAACGGGCCCCAGCCGGCTCCACGGTCGAATGGCCGAATTCGCCGGCCATGCCGTTCATCCCGTGCCAAACCCGTCCACCCAGCACCAACCCGCCGCCCACCCCGGTTCCAAGGGTAAGCATGGCCATATCGTCGACGTTCTTAGCCGCACCCAGCCACTTCTCGCCCAAGGCGGCTGCGTTAGCGTCGTTTTCGAGGATGACCCGTGTACCCAACCGCTTTTCGATTTCAGAACGGACCGGGTAGTCCGACCAGCCGGGCAGGTTCGGGCTCTCGCGAATCATGCCGGTGTCCATATCAATGATTCCCGGTACGCCAATCCCGGTACCCAGCAGGTTGCCGCTGCCGTTGTACTTCTGTTTCATCCGGACGATCGCGTCGCACATGTCATTGATGACGTGATCGCGGCCCAGCGCCACCTTGGTACCGAGCGTCACTTTTTCGATCAGCCGCCCCTCTTCTTCGACGGCCGCAATACGGAGATTCGTCCCACCCAGGTCCACGCCAATTGAAAAGTTAGCCATATTGAAAGGATTTAATGTAACATCCGGCAAATTTCCTTGTCGATGAGATTAGTCACATTTCGACGCTGTGGTGAAAAACCGAGATCCTGGGGTGAACGCAACACCACGACGGACGTGTCAAAGAATTTGCAGGCTCTTGTCCCTGAGTTCCCCGCCTACTTCTGGCATCGTGGACAGTAATGGCTGCTCCGGCCGCCAATGACGATCCGTTTGATGGGAGTCCGGCATACGAGACAGGGTTCGCCTTCCCTGCCATACACCCTGTGCCGCAGTTGGAAAAATCCCTTTTCACCGTCGGCATCGACGTAGTCGGAAACCGACGACCCACCCAGCTTGATCGCCTCTTTCAGGACCTGACGGACAGCTGGGTATAGTTTGGTCAACTGCTCCCCAGTGATCGTGTTCGCGCGCCGTCGCGGCCGAATTCCGGCGCGAAACAGCGACTCGTCGGCATAGATATTCCCGACTCCGCGGAGCAACTTCTGGTTCAGCAGCGCGCTCTTGATGGGAGTCTTGCGTCCCTTGAACAAGGTGACGAAGCGAGCCTGATCTACATCGAGCGGTTCGACACCAACGGTCTGAAAATCTCCGTTGCGGGCCACTGACAGACGGCCGAAGCGCCGGGGATCGACAAACCGTAGTTCCCTTCCGGACTTCAGCTTCGCAATCGCATGCGTGTGCTTCTCGATTTCCGCCTCGGGAGGACAAACCAGCATCTGCCCGGTCATTCCCAGGTGAACGATCCATTGCGCCCGATCGCCAACAGCCTTGGCTGGCTTCGAGCGCACCTGCTTGTTTCGCGATCCTTTGGCTAGACCGAAAACGATGTGCTTGCCCATGCGCCCGACGCTTACGATCCGCGAACCTTCCAGGGTATCGACGATCTCCACGGCTGAGCTCTTGAGCGGCTCAGGTTTCGATCCCAGCCACACCGACTCGATCACATCCCCCGTGACGCGCTTCGCGAGACCGCGGGCAATGGTCTCCACCTCGGGCAGTTCAGGCATGGAAGACAGTCTACAACCGAGTCCGCTACCTCGTTTCTCAGACGTCAGTCCACAACAGCAATCCGGTTATTCTTCGGCTTTCGATGAGACGGCCGGCTGGCGGCCAAGTACTGAGGACCGAGGACTAGTTCATTGCTCATTCTTGCCGAGGCACGTTATGATAAGAAGTACACACCTGCTCCGCTCAATCCCTGTATTCCTGCAGTTTTCGATCGCGGCTACGACGTGTGTGCGACCCCGCAATGCGGCCGTGGGCGGCCGTACTTGATCCTGGAGTAAGCATTGAACCGAGGCAAAACTGCGGTCATCGTAGGTGCGCAATGGGGCGACGAAGGCAAGGGCAAGATCGTCGACGTGATGTCCGAATCCTTCCCCGTAGTCGCTCGCTATGCCGGCGGCCATAACGCCGGGCACACAGTCATCATCAACGGCAAAAAGTTTATTCTCCAGCTCGTCCCGTCCGGAGTGTTGCGCCCCGGCTGCCGCGGCGTAATTGGCAACGGCGTCGTGCTCGATCCCATGGCCTTCCTCAAGGAGGTCGCCAACCTTCGCGCCACCGGCTTGGCCATTGATGGCAACCTGTTTGTCAGCAACCGCGCCCATGTCATTCTGCCCTACCACCGCATGATTGAATTGGCCGCCGAGAACGCTCCCGGCCGGGTCAAGATTGGCACCACTTCTCGAGGAATCGGTCCCGCCTACGAGGACAAGATGGGGCGGCGCGGCTTGCGTGTCGCCGACTTGCTCGACCTCAAGCTTTTGAAGACCCACATCGAGAACGCCTGCCGCGAAAAGAACATGATCGCGCACGCGCTGTTTAACTCCGAACCGCTCGATGCCGACAAGATGTACGACGAGTACGCGAAGGCCTCCGAGCAGATTGCCCCGTTCGTGTGCGACACTGCCGTTCTGCTGAATAAAGCTTTGGCCTCGGGCGAGTCTGTCATGTTCGAAGGAGCCCAGGGCACGATGCTCGACATCGACCACGGAACTTACCCGTTCGTGACCTCGTCGAGCGCAACTTCCGGGGGCGCAGCTATCGGAACCGGCGTGGCACCTACCGCCATCGACTCGGTTGTAGGAGTGACAAAAGCTTACTGCACCCGTGTCGGCGGTGGTCCCTTCCCCACCGAAGCACTCGACGCTACGGGAGACGAACTTAGGGCACGTGGCAACGAATTCGGCGCCGTCACCGGACGTCCACGCCGCTGCGGATGGCTTGATTTGCCGCTGCTGCGTTATTCCGTCATGATTAACGGCATCTCCTGGCTGGTGGTGACAAAGCTCGACGTGCTGGACGAACTTGCCGAGATCCCAGCATGTGTCGGCTACAAAATCAATGGCAAGGAAACAGTCGAGATTCCGCCTCAAGACAGCGGGTACGGCAAAATCGAGCCGCTCTATACGAAAATGGCGGGTTGGCGCACGTCGACCCAGGGCATCACCTCGATCGACAAGCTCCCTAAGGCAGCACGCGAGTACCTGCAATTCGTAGAGAAGGAAAGTGGCGCGCGTGTCGGTATGGTATCGACCGGTCCGGATCGCGACCAAACGATTCTGGTCGAAGAATTCGCAGCGGAGTTAAAATCGGCGTCCGAGAGCAGAAAACGTGCCCAGGCACGACAGTAGAGAACGGAGCGAGCGATGGTTGTGCTGGCAGTGACTTGGACGGCAAAAGCTGGTCACGAAACGGAAGTCATCAACCTCTTCTCGAAACTGACAGAAGAGTCCCGCAAAGAACCCGGTTGCGTCATGTACCAGGTGCACAGGCACAAGACCGATCCTCGCCGGTTCTTCATCTATGAGCAGTACAAAGATGACGCCGCGCTGGAAGCCCATCGTGCTGCGCCGCATTTCCTTCAGTACGCGCGCAAGGAACTTCCCAAAATTGCCGATCGGACGGAAGGAAACCTCTACGATCCGGTGGGATAAATTCTGTTCCTGGTAAGCGGGCGGCTCTTGCTCTGGGCCACACCGAAAGGCCAACGACTTACTTGGGCTTGTCCGCCATCAGCACGCCGCCGGAAGCATAGCTCTCTTTCGACACTTCCACGAACGTGACGACGATCGCTTCCCGCCTCGCGCCAGCCTCTTCCACCATCGCGTCGGTGATTCGCTGAGCCAATTTCCGCTTCTGATCGGCCGTCCTGCCTTGCAGCATGGTCACTTGCACCAAAGGCATGTTTCCCTCTTTGTCGTTAACTGCGAACCGCGAACCCGGAACTTACTTCGCCAATTCGTACCCCGCGAAGAAGAAGCTCAGTTCAAAGCGCGCCGTGTCCTCCGCGTCGGATCCGTGAATGGCATTATGCTCGATGCTGGTTGCCCACTTCTTGCGGATGGTTCCCTCTTTGGCGTTGCCGGGATTGGTCGCGCCCATCAACTCGCGCAGGTCGGCAATCGCATTCTCTTTCTCAAGAGCTAATGCCACAATCGGACCGCTCGACATGAAGTCGGTCAAGGAAGAATAAAACGGCCGGCTGGCATGCACGGCATAGAACTGTTCGGCCTGATGCTTGGAAATCTCTAGCATCTTCATCGCTAGAATACGAAAGCCCTTCTTCTCGAACTGCTCAATAATATCGCCGATCGCATTGCGCTTAACTGCGTCTGGCTTCACGATCGTCAGCGTGCGTTGCAGTGTCTTCATTTCGTCCTTGGTCCTTGTTGGTTGGTCTTTGGCCCGACCCAGCCTGGCTATTCGAAGCCCTTCACGGAGAGCTTCGCAGTCGAAACTTGAAACTCGATCCTAGGCACTCGGTACTAACTTCGCCCCCATTGCCGCCACCACGGTGTCGCCGATATCGGCGGGAGACTTCGCGACCTTGATTCCGGCGGCCTGCATAGCTTTGATCTTTTCCGCGGCGGTTCCTTTGCCTCCGGAAATGATCGCCCCTGCGTGCCCCATGCGGCGGCCCGGAGGCGCAGTCTGGCCGGCGATGAACCCGATGACCGGCTTCTTCATGTGCGCCTTGATGAACTCCGCTGCATTCTCCTCAGCATTGCCGCCGATCTCGCCGATCATGACGACCGCTTCGGTTTGCGGATCGCGATTGAACAACTCGAGAGCATCGATGAAATTCGTGCCAATGATCGGATCGCCTCCGATGCCGATCGCGGTGGACTGCCCGATGCCTCGCGTCGTTAACTGGTAAACCGCTTCGTAGGTTAGCGTGCCCGAGCGCGACACGATGCCCACTGGCCCTTCCCGGTGAATGTGCCCAGGCATGATGCCGACCTTGCACTTGCCCGGCGAGATAATGCCCGGGCAATTCGGCCCGATTAAGCGCGAGCGCCGGTTCTGCAGGAATTCCCAGGCGCGGACCATGTCGAGCGTCGGGATGCCCTCGGTAATGCAGACGATGAGTTCGATCTCGGCATCGGCGGCTTCCATGATCGCGTCGGCTGCAAACGGCGGCGGAACAAAGATAACAGTGGTGTTCGCCCCGGTCTTATCGACGGCTTCCTGCACAGTGTTGAAGATTGGCCAGCCTTCGTGCGTCGTGCCGCCCTTTCCTGGGGTGACGCCGCCAACCACCTGCGTTCCGTATTCGGAACATGCTTTGGCGTGAAATGTGCCCTCTTTGCCGGTGAGTCCCTGCACGATCAACCGCGTCTTCTTATCAACTAGGATTGCCATGAAAACTCTCTCAAACTGTAATTTAGTAGCTTTGTATTTTGCAGCTAGCGGGCCCCTGCTGCAGAGACGACTTTCTCGGCCGCATCTTTCATCGTCTCGGCCACTGTGAAGTTCAGTCCCGATTGCCGCAAGATTTCGCGTCCAGCCTCGACGTTCGTACCTTCCAGGCGTAACACGATGGGCAACTGGATGTGCGTCTTCTGCGCCGCTTCGACCACTCCCTTTGCCAACGTGTCCACGCGGAGGATTCCGCCGAAGATGTTGATCAGCACAGCCTTTACATTTTTGTCGCTCAGCAGGATCTCGAACGCATGCGTGACCTGCTCGGCATTCGCACCGCCGCCGACATCAAGGAAGTTAGCGGGCATGCCGCCGGCGTACTTGATGATGTCCATCGTTGCCATCGCCAGTCCGGCGCCATTGACCATGCATCCGACATTCCCATCGAGCTTGATGTAATTGAGGCTGTACTTCGAGGCTTCCACTTCAAGCGCATCTTCTTCCGTCGTGTCACGTAACTCCCGGATGTCGGGATGACGGAACAGCGCGTTGTCGTCGAAGTTCAGCTTGGCGTCGAGCGCGAATAGACGCCCATCAGTACACGTTATAAATGGATTGATTTCGAGCAGCGACGCATCGGTCGCAAGGAACGCGCGATATAACCCGGTCAGGAATTGCACCGCAGCGTTGACCTGCGATCCTTTAAGCCCGAGTTGGAATGCGATCTTGCGTGCCTGGAACGGCTCCAGGCCCATGCCGGGATCGACATACTGCTTCAAAATCGCGTCCGGATTCTCCGCGGCAACCTGCTCGATTTCCATTCCGCCTGCTGCCGAGGCCATAAAAACCGGTTTGCCCTCGGCCCTATCCACCAGGATTCCGAGATAAAGCTCTTTCTCGATCGGTAGAGTCTCTTCGATCAGCAGCCGCCGCACTATACGGCCCTCTGGACCAGTCTGGTGGGTCACCAGGGTCATGCCAAGAATTTTGGAAGCGAGCTCGCCGGCCTCTTCGACGGACTTCGCGATCTTTACTCCGCCGCCTTTGCCCCGGCCTCCGGCGTGGATCTGCGCTTTAACAACAACGCCGCTCGCGCCTGCGTCAAACAAACTCTTGGCCACGGCGACGGCTTCATCGCGCGTGGTAGCC
This sequence comes from Terriglobales bacterium, assembly GCA_051984555.1. GTDB lineage: Bacteria > Acidobacteriota > Terriglobia > Terriglobales > Acidobacteriaceae > Gp1-AA122. Next base: position 10,747 of record JBPYEW010000014.1, read on the forward strand.
ATCTCGCCGCGAGGTACGGCGACTCCAAATTTCTTAAGGATGGCCTTGCCCTGGTACTCATGAATTTTCATATGATTCCATTCTGGCAGGAACTCGCTTGCGGCATAAAGCTGCTGGCAGCAAACTTATGATTCTATAGAACCGTTTTGCCGAGGGCAAACGGCGAGCGTCACAAGCGGGCGTGACAAGCCGATCGGTGCTAAATTTACAGCTTCCATGATCACCGACGTTCTCCATTGCGTCGCCAACCATCGCCAGTCGCTCACGCGGGAAGAAGCCCGTGCCGTGATGTCTGAGGTGTTGGCCGGTGAGTGTACCGATGCACAGATAGCGGCTCTACTCGTGGCTCTGCATATGAAAGGGGAAACCGTCGAAGAAATCGTGGGCTTCGCCGAGGCGATCCGCAATGCCGCATCCGCTCTGAAAGTAGAACGCGACCCGACCGTCGACGTCAGCGGCACCGAACGTGACGCACTGGTCGACACTTGCGGGACCGGCGGTGACGCCAGCGGTACGTTCAACATTTCCACCGCCACTGCCCTCGTGGTAGCCGGCGCTGGTGTAAGAGTTGCGAAGCATGGCAACCGCAGCGTGACATCGCAATGCGGATCGGCCGACGTGATGGAGGCCCTCGGAGTCAGGATCGATCTTCCTGCGTCCCGGGTAGCCGCCTGCCTCGACCAGGTTGGCATCGCCTTCCTGTTTGCTCCCGCCATGCACTCGGCAATGAAGTTCGTTCAGCCTGCGCGCCGCGAACTGCGCCTTCGAACCGTCTTCAACCTGCTTGGCCCATTGACGAATCCCGCCAACGCATCCGCACAGGTAGTCGGCGTGTACTCCGCCGACTTGGTGGAAAAACTGGCCCAGGCCCTGAGCATGCTGGGGCTGCATCGCGCTCTGGTTGTTCATGGCAATGACGGCCTCGACGAAGTCACCGTGACCACCTCGACCCGAATCGCCGAAGTGCGCGACGGTTCGGTTCGCACCTATGAGGTCACTCCCGAAGAATTTGGGTTTGAGCGCGCCAGTATGGACCAGCTCGCCGGCGGCGACGCTACCGTCAACGCTGGGATTATCCGCGAGGTCCTTCGTGGACGCCGCTCACCCCGTCGAGATGTCGTCGTATTAAACGCTGCGGCGGCGCTGGTCGCGGGCGGTAAAGCGGATCACCTCTTTGATGCCATTCCGATTGCGAATGAATCGATCGACTCCGGCTCCGCCGCCACGAAACTCCACGAACTCGTGCAGTTCACAAACTCTCATCAGCCCTGAGCGCCAAGGAGTCTGTCCGGCTCTGTCGCTCAGATCTGAACCTTTTGTCGCCACTCCGCAATCTGGACGTTCCACCCCAGTTCTCGTGTGATCGCATCGCGCAGTTCGCTCGCGGCAGCCGGCTCGCCGTGCACCAGGTACGTGGTGGCCGGTTTGCTTTTAAAGGTTCTCAGCCACTGCAGCAACTCCGGCGGATCTGCGTGATCGCTGAATTGCTCGAAGGCAGCAACATGAGCGCGAATCGGAACGACTTCCCCGTAAATCTTCACTTCTGGGGCTCCGCTCTTGATGGTGAACCCGCGCGTCCCCGGCGCCTGGAATCCGATGAACACCACAGTGTTCCTGGGATCAGGCAGTCGCTGGCTCAGATGGTGCAGGATGCGGCCGCCCGTCACCATGCCGCTCGAAGAAATAATGATCGAAGGAAAATGCGAGTCGTTGATCTTCTTCGATTCTTCCGGCGTCGAAGCAAAGGTAAATCCCGGCCATTGTAACGGCGAGCCGAAGCGCTCGATCAACTGCCGCGCCTCCTCGCTGTACTCCTGCGAATGCTTGAGGAATATTTCGACGGCCTTGATGGCCATGGGGCTGTCGCAGTAAACCGGGATTCTCCCGATCTGCCCCGACTCCATCATCTCCTTCAGCATAAACACGAGTTTCTGCGTGCGTTCGACCGCAAAAGCCGGAACAATGATGCTGCCGCCACGCCGCGCAGTCTGATTGATCAGGTTCGCAAGGATCGGCCGGGGATCATCGGTGGGGTGCCTGCGATTTCCGTAAGTCGATTCCATCACCAGCAGTTCAGCCGACTCGCCCTCGGTCGGCCCGGAATGTACAACCTTTCCCGGCGCCGTCGCGTGATTCTGCACTCGGCCAATGTCGCCGCTGAATAGCAACTGACGCGATTTGCCATTCACATCCAGAGTCACTTCCACCATGCATGAGCCCAGGATGTGTGCGGCTCTCACATAGCGAAAACTCAGCTCCGGGCTGAGTTGTTTCGTGTCACCCACCTCGACCTTTTGAAAATACTGCAGGCAGTCCTGGGCCTCGTCGAACGTATAAAGCGGCAATGCCGGACTGTGTTTTGACTTCTTGTGCTTGTTGTAAAACGCTGCGTCTTCTTCCTGCAGGTGTCCGGAATCCGGTAGCAATATCCCGCACAGATCGATGGTGGGCTGAGTCGCATAGATGGGTCCGCGGAAGCCCTCTTTCACGAGTCGCGGAATCCAGCCCGAATGATCCAGGTGAGCATGCGTCAGGACTACAGCATCGATTTCGCGCGCCGACACGGGCGTGTCCTGCCAGTTCCGCTCACGCCATTCTTTTTGACCTTGGAAAAGTCCGCAGTCGATGAGAACTTGAAATCCCTTTTTGCCGGACTCGTCAGCCGCTGTGTTGATCAGGTGCTTCGAGCCGGTGACCACTCCAGCAGCACCCAGAAATTGAATGTAGGCCAAGGGTGTATCTCCCGCATCACAAATGTAACGGTTCTACACTCGAAAATGAAACTGGCGCGAAGCACTACCGTGAAACTCTATTGACTTTGTATATGTTGTTCGTCAGATTGCTTTCCGGCACGCTTCCATCATTCACAACGACTTCTGTAGGCGCGGCGGTGGTTTCAACCCGCGTCGTGGCCTCCGACTTCGCCTGCACCTGGATTCGATTCGTAACTTCGCCACCTTCGAACTCGACTGTAAACGGAATCTCCGCTCCCGCAGTTCCCGTATTCTCGATGGTCACGGTAACCAGGTATCCGCCGCGATTCGTCTTGCTCGCATACTCCGACTTGACCGCAAAATCCGGCAGTCCCCGGTCGTGGTACACCCAGTCATCAAAGAACCACTGAAGATCACGCGAAGTCTGTGCCTGCACCAGCTTTTGCATGTAACCCGGATCGCGATCCTCCGCAGGGTTGTACGCAGCCAGCACCCGCTTTAAAGACTTCTCGCCAATCATGTCCCGCAACATCCACCAGACGAACATCGCCTTGCTGCGATACATCTCTTCGTCTGCACTGGTTGTCAGCGGCGGCGAATCTGGACTTACGTGTTCTTCAAGACCGGCCAGCGCTGTCCGATGCAGCCCCATGAAGTCCACTGCCGGCTGTCGCCCATCTGTATGCTCTCTCCACAATGCCTGCGCAAAATGCGCCAGGCCTTCATAAATCCACGGCCGAGGGGAAACAAAGGCACTATGCGTGAGTTCGTGCGCCAGAGAAAGTTCCGCCAGCTTCGGATCGTAATTGAATGTGGTGAACATCAGCCCGCCGGTTTCAAACGGTGTAGCGCCACCATCTTCCAGTTGCGCGACGTTCAGGGTTTGCTTCGTCGCTCCAAACCAGTCTTTGATGAACGGTAAAACGGTGTTGGCGATTTCCGCATACTTCTTGCCGTCTGTCTCGCTTCGCGGCAGAAACAGGATTTTTAATCCTGGAACATCTGTGGATTCATACTCAGCACTGACGAATGCGGGTACCGTCACGCCCAGAGGAGCGAAATTGTGTTGACTGCAACTCTCGAAGCGTTCGCCCG
>JBPYEW010000015.1:0-7004 GCA_051984555.1 Terriglobales bacterium
GCCGGCGTCGCCTGCACCGGAGGGTCGACCAATGCGGTTCTTCATCTGTTGGCAATCGCGCGCGAGGCTGAAGTCCCGCTCGTCATCAATGACTTTCAGACAGTAAGTGAGCGCACGCCGCTGCTGGCTGATTTGAAGCCGGCTGGCCGTTTCGTTGCCGCCGACGTCGATAAAGCCGGTGGCATTCCTGTGATCGCCAGGCGCCTGCTGGATGGTAAGTATGCCGACGGATCCATGCTGACCGTCACCGGCAAGACCTTCGCCGAAGAAGTCCGGAATACCAAAGAGACTGCCGGCCAGGAGGTCATTGCTCCGCTCGATCGTCCCCTGAAGAAGACTGGCGGCTTAGTCGTACTCCACGGCAACATTGCTCCCGAAGGGTGCGTCGTGAAGATCAGCGGACACGAGCGCCTAACCCATCGCGGTCCTGCCCGTGTCTTCGAATCGGAAGAAGATGCTATGGCGGCCGTGACCAGTAAACGGATCAAAGCCGGCGATGTCGTCGTTATTCGCAACGAAGGGCCCAAAGGTGGACCTGGCATGCGCGAGATGCTGAGCGTAACTGCTGCCATCGTCGGCGAAGGATTAGGCGAGTCCGTCGCTTTGCTAACCGATGGCCGGTTCAGCGGCGCGACGCGTGGACTGATGGCCGGACACGTTTCTCCCGAAGCCGCTCTGGGCGGACCGATTGCGGCGATTCAGGAGGGCGACATCATCGTATTCGACGTTGCTCAGCAAAAGCTCGCGGCTGACGTTGACGAGACTACTTTGAAGCAGCGCCTCGCGAATTGGAAGCCGCCGTCGCCTCGCTATCCCACCGGTGTTTTCGCGAAGTACGCTGCGTTGGTTTCATCGGCGTCGGCCGGAGCAATCACTCGTCCTCGCTGAAATCCCTGTGAGCCCGAGCAGTTCCAGGCAACTTGATGGACCGATACGCGTACCCGTATTCTTGTTCGCGAGTACCTATCGATGAGTGCTCCCGATCTCAACTTGGAAAACATTGAGCGAGCGGCACGGATCATCGATCCGGTTTTTCGCGACAGCCCTCAGTTTGTCGATGAACAGCTCTGTGCCGCACTAGGGCGCAGGGTCCTCGTCAAGGTCGAGACCCTCAATCCCATTCGCAGCTTCAAGGGCCGGGGTGCCGACTTCTTTGTTCAAGATCTGAAAAATGTAAGAAAGCTTGTGTGTGCGTCGGCAGGGAATTTCGGTCAGGCCATGGCCTATGTCGGACGAAATCGTGGCATCGCCGTCGAAGTGTTTGTTGCGGCGGATGCCAATCCGGTCAAAGTCGACCGAATGAGAGCTTTCGGCGCAACCGTCACTGCGGGCGGACCCACGTTCGATTCTGCCAAACAGACTGCCCGTCAATATTCTGATCGACATCCCGGGTGCAGGTTCGTGGAGGATGGCGATGAGATCGCTATTACGGAAGGCGCGGGCACGATTGGGATTGAGATCCTCCGGTCCTTCGCTCCCGACACCATCGTCGTCCCACTGGGCGATGGAGCTCTGATCACCGGCATCGCAGCGTGGGTAAAAGAGCACTCCAGCAGGACTAAGATCATTGGAGTTTGCCCGAGCGGAGCCGCAGCTATGTTTGAAAGCTGGCGCGCAGGACGCATCATCAGCACTGGCAAAAGCGACACCATTGCCGATGGAATCGCAGTGACAGCGCCGGTGCCGAAGGCCCTTGAACGCATGAGAAGCGTCGTTGACGATCTTGTGTTAGTCAGCGACGCACAGATGATGGAGGCCATGCGCTTAGCGGCGGCGACGCTTGGCTTGATCCTTGAACCTTCCGGGGCTGCAGGCTTGGCCGCTATATCGGTTCACAAATTTCCGGGCGATCAACTGGCAACAATCCTGACCGGCAGCAACATCCGCCCTGACCACTTGGCTCAAATAACTCAGGGATCCAGCTAACTCAGGCGCATCGTCCCACACACGTCAGACATACTGCCCCATGTCCTCTGAATCCGTTACCATGACTCCATGCCGCAGCCGCTGAGCTATTCGAGTTCACGGGTTCTCGAATTTGAGATCCTGCGCGATATTGTGCGCGGCTATACATCTTCCCCTCTCGGGCAATCGCGTGTCGCAGGGCTAGTGCCTTCGATAGACGCGCAGTGGATCGAAACTCAGCAACAGATGACGGAGGAGATTCGCGAATATCGCCGCGTCGGAGGTCGGTTCGATTTCGGTGGATTGCTCGACGTCGCCAATCTCTTGGAGAAATCGCGTATCTCCGGTGCGGCTCTCGAAGTAACTGAAATTCGCGACATCGTTCTGGTTGTCGATCGCGGTGCCGAATGGCGTGAGATCGCCCTCGATCCACCCGCTGCTATGAAGAGCGAATGGACCTTCATCCGCGCGCTCTCGTCCGCGATCATCGATTTCACTGAGTTCCTGCGGTTTTTCCGCAACAAGATCCAGCCGGACGGTACGCTCGAGGACCGCGCTTCGTCGGAACTTGCGCGCATCCGCCGCGACATCGAAAAACAGCGCCGCGCGATCCACGACTCGCTCCGCAGCTACCTTCGCCATCTCGCAGAAGGAGGCGCCGCCCAGGATGAGGTGGTCACGATTCGCGGTGAACGGTTTGTGATCCCCATCAAAGCTGAGCAAAAGCGCCGCGTCCAGGGAGTCATCCACGGCGCCAGTTCCAGCGGCCAGACTGTTTTCGTTGAACCGCTGGAAACCATTGAGCAGAACAACGAGCTGGTGCGTCTGTACGACGAAGAGCAAGCCGAGATTCACCGCATTCTTTTGGAAATGACGTCTCGCATAGGCCAGCAGGCTGCCGCAATCGCGTCCGCCGCGGAGACGCTCGCCGAACTCGACCTGCAGTTCGCGAAAGCCCGATTCGCCGAAGACTACGCCTGCGTAGCAGCAAAATTAACGAGCGACAGGCTTTCCCGCTCGTCGCCCGGCGATGCTCGCCTCATCCTCCACAACGCGCGGCATCCTCTGCTTGAACGAAACCTCAAATCGAAGGGTGGCCGGGTGGTCCCCATCTCTATCACTCTCGAAGGCGCCCGGCGAGAACTGATCATCACCGGTCCCAATACTGGCGGCAAAACGGTGGCACTCAAGACGATTGGCCTGCTCGCTCTTATGGCTCAGTCTGGACTGCCGGTTCCCGCCGATCGCGCCGACGTCCCGGTGTTCGACGCGATTCTGGCCGACATCGGCGACTATCAATCCATTGAACAGAACCTATCGACCTTCTCGGCGCACGTCACCAACATCGACTTTATCTCGCGCACTGCAACATCGGACTCGCTTGTCATGCTCGATGAACTTGGCTCCGCAACCGATCCGGAGGAAGGCGCTGCTCTCGCCGTCGCCATTGCCGACCATTTCCGCCGAACCGGCGCGATGACCGTCATCTCGACCCACCACACTTCGCTCAAAGTCTATGGAGCGAATACCGACTCGGTGATCAACGCTGCCGTAGGTTTTGACGAGAGCACACTGCAGCCAACATACGAGCTTAAGGTCGGTGTGCCGGGAGCATCGGCCGGAATTAACATTGCCCAGCGACTCGGCTTGAACCCTGAAATCGTCAAGTCAGCTCGAGGTCGTCTGAGCAGTCAGACCCAGGACGTCGGCAAGTTCCTCGACCGTCTGCACGCCGAATTGCGCGAAGTTGAGTCGGAGCGTGTGAAACTGCAAGAACGTGAGCGTGAGGTGGAACGCGAGAAATCCCGGCTTGCAGCGGAAGGCGCCCGCGAACAGCGCGAAAAAGTTCGCGAAATGGAAAAGAAGCTCGACAGCCTTTTCAAAGACTTCGAGTATCACGCCCGCGAAGCGGTCAGTGCAATCCAGGATCGCGCCGCGGCGCAAAAGCTTTCGAAAGACGCGGAACGGCGGATCGCCAAGCTCCGCCGCGAATTTCGCGAGCAATTCGACTCGACCGTTGTCGCACATGCGACGGGTGCGGATCGCGGCGATCCCAATGCCCAGACGCACGTCGTAAAGCACGTTTCCGAAGGCGACACGGTGAAGGTGAAGTCGATAGGTCGACCCGCTTTGGTGAAACGCAAAATTGATGACAATCAGTTCGAAGTCGAAATCGGCGCGATGAAGATGAAGATTGCGCGCGACGACATTGCCGAGGTGCTCGTCCGTGCATCCGACTCCCCGGTGAAAGCTGCGCGAGCGCGTGGCATAAGCATCTCTTTGCAATCGGAAGCCAGTGACCTCAATACTCCGACCGAGATCAACGTCATCGGCCGCACGGTGGATGATGCCACCCGCGAAGTCGAGAAGTTCGTGGACCGTGCTTTTTTGGCCGGCTTGCCGCGCGTACGCGTTGTTCACGGCAGCGGCATGGGCATCCTCCGCAAAGCCCTACGCCAGTTTCTTCAGAAACATCCACATGTCGCTACCGTCTCCGAACCCCCTCAGAATGAGGGTGGCGCGGGAGCTACGGTGGTGGAACTGAGGGTGTAGGATTCAGCCCACATATCGTCGTCCAGCGTCGGAGCAATCATTGCTGCCGCTTGAGCTGTGTTGGCTGATCCGAGCAAGTTTTCCTCTCCCCTCAACTATTAATCCCCAATATCCACAGTTTCCGCACAACACTGGTGCTCGCATTCGCTATCTATTCGCCCTAAAATAGGGCAACCTGACCCCAATGGCATGAGCACATCGAACGATTTCAAGGAGTCTCTGAAGCAACAGGCGGACATCGTTCGTGTGGTCGGAGATTACGTCAAGCTGAAGAAGGCTGGAGCGCAAAACTACTCCGGGCTTTGCCCATTTCATAGCGAAAAGACGCCGTCATTTTCAGTGCATGCTACTCGCCAGTTCTTCCACTGCTTCGGGTGCGGAGTGTCGGGGGACGTCTTCAGCTTCGTTCAGAAGGTCGAGAATATCTCTTTCCCCGAGGCGGTTCGAATTGTCGCGCAGAAAATGGGCGTGCCTCTCCCCAGGATGTCTTATAGCAGCCCCGAGGAAGCACGCGAGGCCAAGCATCGCACGGCATTGCTCGACATCCACGACGCTGCATGTGACTTCTTTCAGGCCCAGTTACGCCGGTCCGAAGGCACGCATGCTCGTGAATACCTCGCTGGCCGCGGTCTTGACGAATCCACCATCCAACGCTTCCGGATCGGCTATGCCCCCGACTCCGGATTTCTGCTTCGCGACTTTCTTAAATCCAAGTTTGACGAAGAAGTTTTGCGCGAAAGTGGCCTGTTCTCCTGGAAACAGGACGAGGGCCATCGATCAGTCGGAGACCGCCCACCCGCATCGGCAGTGCAGGGCGAGGCGCGAGGCTCCAAGCCCGGGCCCCTGTCTGTTTATTCCAAATTCCGCAACCGCGTGATGTTCCCCATCTGCAATGACAACGGTCGCGTGATTGCCTTTACCGGCCGAACACTCAGTGCCGACGAGAAAGCTGGACCCAAGTATCTGAACTCGCCGGAGACGCCGGTTTATTCGAAGTCTCGCGTGCTGTTCAATCTTGATCAGGCCAAGGAAGCGATTCGCAAACTTGATTACGCAATTCTCGTAGAAGGCCAGATGGATTGCATTTCCGTTTTCGCCGCCGGATTGCACAATGTGATCGCAAGTTCCGGGACGGCCTTCACGGATCCGCAAGCAAAGTTGCTCGGGCGCTTCAGCAAGAACGTCGTGGTGAACTTCGACCCTGACACAGCCGGCGCAAAGGCGACAGAACGGACTTTGGGCCTATTGGTAGAAGAAGATTTCAATATCAAGGTGCTTCGACTGGACTCGGGTTTTGATCCGGACTTGTACATCCGTCAAAAAGGGATTGCGGCTTATAAGGCAGCCCTCGCCCAGTCACAAGGATATTTCGACTACTTAATAGACCGCGCCCGGGCGCAATTTCCTGTGCGAACCCCAGAGGGCAAGGTTAAAGCTCTGAACTACCTCCTGCCGCACATTCAGCGTATCCCCAGCCGCATCGTTCGCGACGAACTATCCAGCGAAATCGCGCAGAAGCTGGGGATCGACTCCGCTGTCCTTCGCCAGGAACTTCGCCACGTTGCAGCTAATCGTTCCTCCGCCACGGTCAAGGCACCCGCCGAAGCGCAAATCACCGACGCCGAGAAAATCCTTATTCGAGCCCTGGCTTCTGCCAACGTGATGCAGCCGAACCAGGATCATCTCTCAGCCCGGGACGGGGCTGAAGAGGAATTCGATCCTGCTCGCCAAGCCCGGTTCGCCTTGTTGAGCGAGCGGCTTCACGACGGTGTGGCTACAGAATCCTTAATCGAGGTACTGGTCAGTCCAGATAGCGATGCCATCGATCCCATGTCACTTCCGTTGACAGAGGACAATCGCCGCCTGCTTGCTTCGATTCTCATGAAAGATGGCGAAGAACTCACGCCCGAACAGGTCGAAGGAGCGATCCGGGGCCTGCGCCGGGGAGCGCTCCGTCGTAAGTTAGAGCAGGTACAAAGGGAGCTCCAGTCACCACGTACCAAGGACTCAGGACGCCTACAGGGGCTGTTGGCGGAAAAAATCAGGCTGAAAAAGGCCCTGATGGACCCCGGGTTGGGAGAAGACACCGCCGCTTTTGGTACCTGAGTATTGCAGCCTACATTTGCGCCAATACACGGTTCTTGGGGCTCAGCGCCGCCCCAATATCCGGCTTAGAAAAAGCCCTTCCACCTGAAACAAAACAAGGGCTCAGGCCATCTAAAGTGTTGATCGGAATTCACATTCCAGAAAAGACCGGCTGGGTACACTAGCTTGCTGATGGGCAGAGTGTGCGAATCGTGCTATACTCTGAAAGTTTGTGCCTGCGCACAACCCTGCAACTTTGCATCCCACCGTTTAAAACAACGTTCTGACGTCCACCTTTTGGACGAAGGTAGAGGGTAATCCGTCTTGGCTCTTGATGACAAGTACGACGATATAAAAAAGCTGATCGACGCAGGTAAGGAAAAGGGATACCTCACATATGACCAGGTCAATGACCTCATCCCGCACGATGTGCATTCTCCCGAAGACCTCGACGATCTGCT
>JBPYEW010000016.1:0-19593 GCA_051984555.1 Terriglobales bacterium
ATCCGTGCTGGAACACGGCATCGTGAGGAGGCGATCATTTTACCTCTACTCTAGATATCGGAAACGAATAAAAAATCACGACAAGAACTATCAATGGCGAAGGGTGAGGAGTGCAATTTTTTTCACAACACCCCAGAATCCTGCTTCACAACGGGCATTGTGCGCCCTCGGCGGGAGCACGGCGGGCGGCACGCTCGACCAAAGCGGCAAACCGGGGTGTTCCGTTCAGAGACTTGAGTGCGGGGTCATTGGCGACCCGCGGGACTGTTCGAGGTGATAGATGGTCGATGGCTCGTTCAAAGAATGAGTACGCCTCGTCGCGCTGACCTTCTTGTGCTGCTACGCAACCAAGATTGTAAAGTGAACGTGCTGTTTCCGGATGTTCCGGCCCCAGGACTCGCAGTTGAATATCCAAGGTCTGCTGCAACATATTTTTCGCGTCTTCGTACTTCCCCATCAAAAAGAGAGTGTCGGCCTGATTCCCCATCGTGTTTAGGACACCGAGATGGTCCGGGTAAACTCGGCGTTCCAGTTCTATCGTCTCCGCTCCCAAGAGTTCCGATTCGGCCAATTTACCCTCAGTACCAAGAATCGCCGCGAGCGTGTCCATGGCCATCAAGGTATGGCGATTCTCCGGTCCGAGAACACGCCGCTCCTTTTCCAGGACATCGCGGCCTAACTTTTCTGCTTCATCAAACCTATTGGTCAGAGCAAGGGTGCCCGAGAGGTCCCCCATAGTGATAAGCGTGTCGAGATGCTCGGGGCCGAGCACGCGGCGCTGAACTGCGAGCGTCTCACGCTGAAGTTTTTCCGCTTGGGCGTACTTTCCTTCCTGCGCAAGGAGGCCGGCGAGCGCGTTCGTGGAACTCAGGGCTTCACGGTCCTCGGGCCCGCCGGCAGTATGGCTTATCTCGATAGCTCTCTCGAACAGAGATCTTGCCTCCTGATACAGTCCGAGATTGAGGTAGGCGCTACCCATGGTGTGCATCATCTGCGCCTGAAGCTCGGGATCTGAAGCCAGAGCCTGTTGAATCTCGTTCGAGGCATTGTCTAGGATCTGCCGGGCGGTGACACCATTGCTGGACGTTTCGCTGGGGTCTGAAATTTTGAAAATGCTGGTCATGAACTCCGCGACACGGTTAGCACGCTCTCCTTCGCGAAGAGCCGCATCGCGCTGGCGCCGGGCTGTGTTTGCTTGAATGAGCGTGCCGGCGGCACCCAGGAGAATTGCAATCAATGCCAACGTACTCAGAGCTACCACGGTTCGATTCCGGCGGACGAACTTGGCAGCGCGATAAGCAAGAGTGTCGGGACGAGCGCGGATGGGTTCGTGCTGAAGATAACGCTGCAGGTCATCTGAAACTGCCTGAACGGACGCGTACCGCTCAGAGGGAGACTTCTTGAGAGCCTTCCCTACAATCGTGTCCAGGTCGCCGCGCAACTTGCGCGTCAGCTTCTCAGCAGTCGAATCGCGATGAAGGGGCGCGTCGGTGTTGCTAAACGAAAACACCAGGGTGGATGGACGAGGCGGCTCAACCTCGACGATCAACCTGACGAGATCGGCTGTGGAGTTCGCTCCCTCTCCAGCGGGATGATGGCCGGTCAACAGTAAGTACAGCAGAACACCTAACGCATAGACATCAGTGGCCGTGGTGATGCTGCCCCCCGTGACCTGTTCGGGCGCGGCAAACTGCGGTGTCAGCGCACCTCCGTGTTCGATAGTGAGCAGTGTGGCATCGCCTGCGTCGGCATCGTCGGCCAGCAGTTTGGCAATGCCGAAGTCCAGCAGTTTCACCTGACCATCGTTTGTGACAAGCACATTTGACGGCTTTAGGTCTCGATGAATAACCAAGTTGGCATGCGCGTGTGCGACGGCGCTTAGGACATCGAGGAAAAGTCGAATGCGCTGGTCAATATCGAGTTTTCGCTCATCACAGAATTGGTCAATAGGCTTTCCGTCAATGTATTCAAGAATCAGGAAAGGCTGACCAGTTCCGATAACGCCCGCGTCGAGCAACTCAGCGATATGCGGATGCGAAAGACGGGCAAGGATAATTCCCTCTCGCTTGAATCGCTCTGCACCCCGTAGCAGGAGAGCGCTGTTGAGGAACTTGACCGCCGCATGACGTTGGAACCTCCCATCACTGCGCTGAGCGAGCCATACGCTGCCCATTCCACCGCAGCCGATAGGAGTCATGAGGGTGTACGCCCCGACCATCTGACCCGTCAAAACGTCGCTCGGCGGAGCTGGTAAGACACACTGCTCGAGGAAGCCTTCTTGCTTGAGCACGGCCTGTTCTTCGAGGAGGTTCTCAAGCAGCGCAGCGAGATCCGGGTCGCGCTTTCGCAAGACTTGAAGCCAAGGCTCACGTTCGGCCACTGGCAGGTCAAGAACCTGATCCAAATATGGGCTAACCGCGCGCCATTGATCCGGGTTCAGTGTTGACATATGCGCGGAAACCTCATACATCCGTTCGCAATCGGCAATGAAGATAAATACGCGCCCGCTCCCAGCCTCGCTGAACCGTGCGCTCAGACACGCCTCGCATGGCGGCAATTTCTCCGAACGAGAAACCACAGAAGAATTTCAGATCGACGATCTCGGAAAGCGACTGGTCGAGTCGAGCAAGTTCATCCAACACTTCGCTGATCTGGCTTAACTCTTGCGGTTCCACAGCGTGTTCGACCAGGCCCGCTTCCAGTGAGGTGATTTCGAACTGGCCCCCACGTTTTATCGCATTCCGATTACGCGCATAGTCAATGATCAGGCCGCGCATCACGCGGGATGCATATGCCATAAAGCGAGCTCTATCGGGAAAAGTTCGGCTGTCGCGCTCAGCCATGTCCAGGTACGCTTCGTGTAGGAGAGTAGTCGGACTGAGACTCACGGCTAAGCCTTGACGCGCAAGCTCGCGCCTGGCCATGCGGTGCAGTTCCGCGTAAAGAATGTCGAAGAGTTTTCCCGCGGCGGTCGAGTCACCTCTTTCGGCTGCGCCGATCAAAGAAGAAATCGCAGGATCTTGGGGCCGAACCTCGTCCATAGCTACAGGCTCGCGCCGAAGCGTCTCTCATTCCGTGTTGTAAGTCAAGAGACGTTGAGCGAGGACATCCAAGGGCGAAGCAGAAGAACCTAAGTCACTCACTAAGTACTTGCATCCGAATCTAGTCGGCGGCGCCAGCGGTCGCACCCATCTCACGCTGCACGGCGTGACACTCGCCCTGAATTAATGTGAAGAGTTCGTCCATGTGCTCTTGGCGTGTGCGAAAGTTAACAGGATTGATTCGGAACCACGACTTGCCTTTCAATTCGGTGGTTGAGATCCAGAAGCGGCCTCCCTGTTCGATGCGCTGGGCGACCTCGGCATGCAACTGCTTTGATTGCGCTTCGTTCAGATCAGCTCCTTTGAACCGCATGCAGATTGCTGACATGGGCGGAACAGAGGCTGGTTCGAACTCGGGATGCTTCTCGACCAATCCGTGAAGATGCTTGGCCTGAACAATGTTGTTGTCGATCCACTCGCCGATTTGTTGAGTTCCGTATCGCTTGAAGCTCATCCAGACTTTCAAACTGCGGAATCGCCGAGACTGCTCGAAACCGTGCACGTAGTATTGGTACCGCTCGTTTGTCTCATCAAATTCGTCGGTGAGATAGGACGGTTTCATGCCGAATGACGCCGTCAAGCGGCGATGGTCCTTGACCAGCAAGGCGCCCGCATCGAGAGGCGCATAAAACCACTTATGAGGGTCGATGGTAATCGAATCCGCGAGTTCGAGCCTCCGGCTCCGCGACGGCCAACGGTGCGAAAGGAGCATTCCACCGCCATAGGCTGCGTCGACGTGCAGCCACATGCCCTCTCGGTCTGCGATACGGCGGAGTTCGCGAACGTCATCCATGGCACCGGTGTTGGTGGTGCCAAAGATTCCGACGATGCACATCGGACGTATTCCTTCCTTCTTGTCGCGGGCAATGGCGTCCTCCAAAGCGTCGAGCCTGACCTGAAAATTTGCGTCGGTTGGCAAGGCTCGAAGAGCCTTTCGGCCGAGACCGATACAATCAACGGCTTTGTCTACCGACACGTGGCGCTCTTCGGAGGCATAAACGGCCCATCGGGAATCGATGCCGTCATGTTGTGCCCGATCGCCGGTCACGGCGTCGCGTCCAACTTTCAGCCCTATAAAGTTGGCCATCATCCCGCCGCTTGTCAGGTTCCCGCCTGCTCTTTCGTCGTAGCCGCAAAGATCCGTTAACCAGCGGACAACCCGGCGTTCCATGGCAACGGCGGATGGTCCGATCGAGTAAGCGCCCACGTTCTGGTTGAGGGCTGAACAAATGAAGTCCGCGATGATGCCGATTGGGTTTGGAGAGGGCGTGATCAACCCCATGTAGCCCGGATGTCCCACATTCGTGCAGTAAGGGAGTAATTTTTCGGTCAATTCGGCAAGTACAGTTTCCGGCGAGGTTTGTTGCTGGGGCAATGGTTCGGCGAACAGCTGATTTACGGTCTGAGGCTCGACATCGGGAAAAACTCGCTTGCTCTCGATGTGCTCGAGATATTCGGCAAGCAGATCGGAAACCCGGTGGGAGAGATCGCGAAATTCACTGGAATTCATATCAGTAGCTCGGCAGCTAGTGTACAGGCCGAGTCGAACCGAACGCACTCCGGTTCTTGCGGCCGAACTGAACCCAGGAGTTCTCCTGGCGCCGAGATAGAAAGAAGCAGCGGACTCGAACCCGGTGCACTGAGCGTCCACAAGCATTGCGATTGACGCGCTTATCTCGGCGTGCGAACACTGCCGGGGCAACGGTAACGTAACGCTGGTAATAGAGCACGGACAGGCGAGGTTCCTTTGACACCGTGAGGATGTCACCGATCATGACTACCGGTCTTCGTTACCCGCGGAACCTGCCGAAGGGTGACCCGGGGGATCGCCCGAATTACGTAAGTTACGTTTACAGAAGAGGACCTGAATTTTAATATCCAAGCGTAGTTTGGCAGTTCTGGGGGAGGGCTGCCGAAGCGTCCTGGTACTGAAAGGTCCGGGGCGCTTTTTGTTTTTGCCGGACGCATCGATCCGCTCTGGTCCATCTGGAACCTTCTTTTTTTCAGCTACTTACAGCGACTTCGAAATTGGGCTGAGCAGCCCCGTCTGCGACCATTTCAGCAATCGAGCATCTAAGAGAAG
This sequence comes from Terriglobales bacterium, assembly GCA_051984555.1. GTDB lineage: Bacteria > Acidobacteriota > Terriglobia > Terriglobales > Acidobacteriaceae > Gp1-AA122. The sequence continues at coordinate 5,185 of JBPYEW010000016.1, forward strand.
TGCTAGGATAGACATTCGCCGCGAGCTCTCCTTTAAAGGCGGCCCGGGCGTGAGCAAAAAGGGAGCAGAGAATCAATGGCAAGCAACGCAATCTTGGAAGTAACTGACGCGAATTTCGACCAGGATGTTTTAAAGTCGGAACAACCGGTGCTCGTGGATTTTTGGGCCACCTGGTGCGGACCGTGCCGGGCGCTGGCGCCAGTGGTGGATGAAGTCGCGCAGGCTTATCAAGGGAAGGTCAAGGTCGCGAAAATGGATGTCGACCGCAACAGCGCGACACCGATGAGATATGGAGTACGTGGTATTCCGACACTCCTCCTGATCAAAGGCGGCCAGGTGAAGGAACAGATCGTCGGCTACGTTCCGAAAGAGCAGATCCAGAAGGCGATCGACAAGCACATCGGCTAAGTTCCGTAAGGAGAACCTAAGAACGCCCGGCATCCGGGCGTTTTTCTTTGCCCGGCTAATTACTTCCCGCCGAACTGTAGCCGAACTCCAGCCCGTACTAGGACCGGCGGTCCCACAGTCAGCACAGGCGTACGGCCTACGTCAAAACGTTGATTGAGGAGATTCTCAGCCGCTCCAAAGATCTCGACACCAGGCCGAAGGGGATAGGCCACAAGAGCGTCCAGCGTGAAGTAACGTCGCAACAGAAAGACATTCAGATCGTCATCGAACTGCTCGCCCACAAACCTCGCCTGCATTCCTGCAGTGAGGGAAGTTCGCGAGTAGCGTGCCTGAATCTCGAACTGGTTGCGAGGTATCTGAGCGATGCTCCTGCCAACCAGGGCCGGGTCTCCTCGGGTGACGCTTGCGTCGGTATATTGGTACCCGCCTGAAAACCACACCCCGCGCGTGACCTGTGCCTCTGCTTCTAGTTCCACGCCGCGGGAGCGGGTCCTTCCCAGGTTTTCGCGTTGTCGGGTAATCAGGCTAGGGGTTTGGCTTAACGTCACATTCGCCACGGGCCTGGTGACGTCGTTCCAGAAAAAATTCCCGCGAAAGATTAGACGCTCGTTCAATCCTGTAACAATGGAACCCGCCTCCGCCCCTGTCAGCCGTTCTGCGCGCAGATTCTCATTGGCCAATGTGAGGATGTTTCCGAGCCGGAAAGAGCGATATAGCTCATTTAATGTTGGAGCGCGGAATGAGCGATAGGCAGAAGCGGTAAATGCGACATGGCTGTTGATATGGTGCAGTAGTGCCGCGCGCGGGCTGAAGAATGTCTCGGTGCGATCCGGCAATGCAGCGTTCTGCGAGAATGCATGGAAGTTGAGCCAATGATCGACGCGTCCACTGAATGTGAGAAATGATCTGGGCGTGATTCTTACGATGTCTTCGCCATATGCTGCCCAATTCACCTCGCGTCCGCCAGCGCTGGTAGTGCTACTGGTTGCGGTAATGAATTCGTTGCTCTGGCCGTGGACGTTCCACTCTTCGACCCCCGCGAGAATATTCTGGCGACTCCCGAGCGGCTTGCTCCATTGTGCCGAGACTCCTACCCGCTGCGCCGGAACACGTTGGATTCGAACGAGCGTTTCGGCGCTGCGGTCCGGGGCGATCGAAGAGAATGTCTGGTAGTAATTTCCGAAGGTTGCATACCCGCGCAGGCTCAGCGCCCCGAGTTCGTCCGAGTGCCAGTTGGCCCCAAGATTTATTTCCCGCACTGTCGTACTGTTTGACTGAATCGACGTCCCGTTATGCCGGGATTCTCCCAGCAGAGAATAACGGGCAAACAGATCTCCCCTCGAAAGCTGCCGGCGGATGCTGACGTCGCCCGAGGCATGCTGTGAATTCACCGGTTTGTCTACCGGTCCACGCAACGATGGAGGAATGTTGATATAGCCGTCGGTTCGGAATAGATCGGAGGCTGCCCCTAACGACCAACTGCCGATGGTCTTCGTTGCGGCCACGGACAAGTTCGGAGTGTTCTCATTTCCCTCAGCAAGTTCGAGGGAAACACGATTCTCACTGAGGGGCGTACGGAAGATGTTGATGACGCCACCCAGCGCGTCGGAACCATAAAGGTGGGAGGCGCCTCCATTCGCCACCTCGATTCGCGCAATTTCAGCTCGAGGAACCCGATCCCAATAGACCCATCCGCCAAACGGATCGTTCAGCGGAAAACCGTCAGCGAGCACTAGAGCGCGACTTGCACCACTCGCACCCAACCCGCGGAGTGACACCCCTTGAGAAGTTGGATTCGCCGTCCGACTGTCGCTACGGCGGAAAAGTGAGAATCCCGGAACTTGGCGAAGCATATCGTCGGTGGTCAGGGCGGCGGTTGTCGACAATATGGGAGGAGATAGAACCACGACCGATGTGGGGGTATCAATAATTCTGGATGCCGTACGGTTGGCAACCACCGTCATTCGCTGGGTGATCAGGGACGCTCGAAGATGTACTTCGATGTTCGGGGATTTTCCTGTCCAAGAAATTCGCTGAGGTTCGAATCCCGGCGCGGACACGCTCACGATGCCGGACGAAGCGGGAATGCCACTGACCTTAAACTCTCCGTTGGGGTCAGTCACTGTGACGCGTTTGCTAGTGCCGAGAAGAACCTCAACCCTTGCACCAGGAACGACGGCACCACTTGAATCCTTGACCACGCCCTTAAGCAAGGCTGGCGCATCTTCGGCTTGAACACAAAGGACAAGCGCCAATAACAACAAGAGACCAGCCCAGAACTGTCGAAACACGTTTCCCCACGAGATGCGCGAATCTGAGCACATCGATGGCATGCATCAGGCTACAAGTCTGCAATCACGATAACGCATGGTCGACATGTTGTGAAATTCAACAGTCAATGAGATGTACTTCCGTTGGCCGCACTTCGGTGCCGCACTGAACTTCCGAGACCTGTCATCGAGATCATTCGTCAGCCACAATGCCTTACAGCCAGCCTGTGGTCGGGTAGTACTTCGAAGCTGGCGCTGACCGCAAACTCTCCGCATTGGTCCGACAACAAAAGAGGTTAGCAAGTGGAATTTATCGGGGGACGGTTCGCACAAACTGCCCTGGTTTTGGCGGCGATGGCAGCTCTCGTCGGGTGCCAAGCTGTTCAAGGAGGCTCAACCGGAGCCAGTACGCCGCCGCCGAGCGGAACGGTGACGATTGCAAACGCATCGCTTAACTTCGGAACAGTGATTGTTGGTCAGAGCGCAACGCTCAGCGACACTATTACGAACGGGACATCGGGAACCGTATCGATAGCTCAACCCACTGTCTCAGCTGCTGGATTCAATGTAACGTCGCCTAGCTTCCCGCTAACGATTGCCTCGGGGCAGAGTGCCACTCTGCAGGTGCAATTCAAGCCCACGTCCATCGGATCGCAGAATGGGACCGTAACTGTTCTCGGCGGAAGCCAGACACTTGTCATCAGCGTCAATGGAACCGCGAACAGTAGCGGTACTTTGTCAGGAAGCCCATCCCCGCTGGCATTCGGCGGTGTTCAGGTCGGACAAAGCTCAAGCCTGACGGGAACAATTACCAACAATGGTTCGGCGAGTGTCACGATTTCGCAAGCGAATCTATCCGGCAGCGGATTCAGCATTAGCGGCCTGACGCTGCCAACAACGATCAATGCGAATCAGAGTACGACGGTTTCAGTCCGCTTTGCGCCGCAGGCGGCCGGAGCAGTGAGCGGGAATCTTGCGATCGTGAGCAATGGCTCAAATGGAACACTGAATATTGGATTGTCAGGAACAGGAGTAACACCGGGTGTCGTCAGCGCGAACCCGAGCAGCCTCAGTTTCGGCAACGTCGCTACGGGATCGAGCGTAACGAAATCTGAAACCCTGACGAACTCGGGCGGTACAGCAATCACAGTTTCTTCAATTACTCCGACCGGCACAGGGTTCAGTATCAGCGGTGTAAATCCGCCGCTCACGCTGAGCCCTGGGCAGGCGGTTACGTTCAGTGTAGTTTTTGCTCCGCAGGCGAATGGCTCGTTTACTGGATCTCTTGCCATTGCGTCGAATGCCTCGAACCCGTCGCTTTCAATTTCGATAACGGGAGCCGGAGTCACGCCCGGACAACTGGCAGCTTCCCCAGGCACACTCAGCTTTGGAAACGTGGTTGTCGGCACCAGTGGAACGCAAACGGGCACACTGTCTGCGACCGGCAGTTCGGTGACGGTATCGTCCATCGGCACGACGAACTCGGAATTCTCAGTGACTGGGATTTCGCTGCCGTTAACGATCGCTGCGGGCAGCAGCGCATCGTTTACCGCGACATTCACGCCCGGGGCATCTGGATCGGCATCTGGAACGCTGACCTTCGCCAGCAATGCATCGAACACGCCGACAACGGTTACGGCGAGCGGCTCTGGTACACCTCCGCCACAACATAGCGTGACGCTGAACTGGAACGCCAGCAGCTCGAGTAACGTTGTGGGATACAACGTTTATCGCGGCGGTCAAGCCGGAGGCCCATACAGCAAGCTGAATTCGGCACTGGACACGGGCACGACCGACACTGATCTGACGGTCTCGGGCGGACAGACTTATTACTACGTGGTAACAGCAGTCAATTCCACTGGGGTGGAAAGCTCTTATTCGAACCAGGTACAAGCGGTCATTCCGTTTCCGTAGGTGGGGTTTCTGAGCGTGGTGGCTTCGGACCGAAGCAACAGTTTCTGAAGACAAGAACTCCGGCCGAAGTAGTGACGAATTTCGTCTTCAATCCCCTGTCGCGATATTCGCGACGTTTGAGGTTAACCGTGCAAATCGACCTTCCCCGCAAGTTACACTTTTCTTGTCTAATCCTGTTGTTACTCTCCGGCTCGGCGATTCTTCACGCTCAACTCGTTGCCAATCCGAATACGGTTGCGTTTGGAAACGTGGCAGTCGGCGGGACGGGAACGATAGTCGAGACATTTCAGAATAACGGCAGTGCGAGGCTGACAATCAGCCAAGCATCGATCAGCGGCACCGGATTCAAGAAGGAGAGCTGTAAGCTGCCGGTGACCTTGATTGCCGGACAAAGCAAAACGTGTTCCCTTTTCTTCTACCCGGCATCGAGCGGATCAGTACAGGGAACGCTTTTAGTTTATTGGCGGACAAGCGGCGGAACTCGTCAGACGACAACGATAGCGTTGTCGGGCACAGGCGTGAGTGGCGGGCAATTGCAAGGGCAGCCGACAGCGCTCAATTTCGGAAGCCAGCTGACCGGGAGCAGCACCTCACTCGCGGAAACGGTAACTAACTCCGGAAGCACAGCTATAACAATTTCTCAGGTATCGGTAAGCGGGACAGGATTTGCCTTCAGTGGCATCAACCCTCCGGTGACACTTAGCGGAGGCCAGAGCGCAGGATTCAGCGTCACGTTTGCTCCGCAATCCGGGGGTAGCTCAAGTGGAAGCCTGGTAATCAATTCCAACGCGACGAATGGAAGCTTACCGATCGCCCTTGCCGGGTCAGCCGTGGCACCTGGTCAAATGAGCGTGTCACCCGCAAGCACAACGTTCGGAAACGTGGTTGTTGGAACGCAGCAGAACCTGCAAGCGACGATCAGTGCAGTGGGTGGGCCGGTCACGGTGTCGTCGATCGGGCTGAATGGTTCAGAATTCTCGTTGAGTGGGATTGCAGTTCCAATATCGCTGGCTGCCGGACAGAGTGCGCCTTTTACGCTGACGTTTGCCCCTCAAATAACAGGTGCCGCCAGCGGAGCCGTGACTTTCATGAGCAGCACTTCGCCTTCTGCGACCGAAAGCCTTAGCGGAACCGGAGTCACACCGCCACAGCACAGTGTCACCCTCAACTGGTCGCCGAGTTCATCGAGCAATATCACGGGCTATAACGTGTATCGAGGATCGCAAAGCGGCGGGCCATTTGGGATGCTCAACTCCGGTCTAGATGCCGCCACCAGTTACATCGACAGCAATGTGACAGCAGGCCAGACTTATTTCTATGTCGTGACTGCCGTCGACACCTCCGGGACGCAGAGCCCGTATTCCAACCAGGTGCAGGCAATCATTCCGACTCCGTGAAGTTTGTTTCGATGTCATCGGATAGAGGAGATTGACGCTCAGTTGGATCAGAGTGAGCTATCTGCCGGCGGCGGTGCTTTTGACGAGGCCGTCCTCAGTACTTGAAGGCGACAGTGCCTGCTGGGCACGCATGGCGTTGAAGTACATGCGGTACGATCGGTAGGTCACGAACATCACGCAGATCATTCCAAGCAGCATCATGAGATTCGCATGCCCGCCCAAACCGTCTGCAATGGACGCTAACCCCGTGCTCGCCAGATAGTACGGGAAAGACATCTGGACGATGTCGGACCACGTAGCGAACACGCGGCGACCATCGGTCAAGGAGATGATTCCGGCTACCGGCGCCGTGCTGAAGAAGAAATGCACGGTGCAGGCCAGGATCAATGAGACTGCTGAATTCCAGCCCGCTCGCAACCCGAAATGAAATAAATCAGAGCCGAGAGCAACGGCCACCAGCGAGGTCGAAAGGTTAAACACTGCCTGGACCGGAACGAGCGTATGCGGCGCCTTGGGAATACTTTGGACAAGAACTGAGATCCCGGCGACAGTCAACGCTTCCGGGGCGCTCAGTTGGGTCATGGCCACAAAGATAAACGGAAGGTTTACCGACATGTTGCCATTGATACCGGGTAGCTTGATCTTGAATCGCGAAGATACGGCCCCTGCAAAGAGTAAGCCGACGAATTCCCAGCCGTGCCGCTGGTGTGTTCCAGTGAGCGCATGGGCGAGAAGCAGCGATGCCGTGAATGTCATGAGGACGATGAAAGCAGGTGCAACTTTCGAGTGGGCTTTCGTTGTGCCGGTATTGGCTACAGTGCTCATTTTCAATCGCTCGAAATCCCTACCAACTCGCTTGCGTGCTGCTACCCCAGATGACTGAATTGCCCCAAATCACCGAGTTGCCCCAGATTACGGAATTACCCCAGATGACGCTGTTCCCGGCTACGGTGCTGTTACCCCAAATCACAGAGTTGCCCCAGATCACCGAGTTGCCGGCGAGAACGCTGCTTCCCCAGATCACTGAGTTTCCCCAAATCACAGAGTTGCCCCAGATCACGGAGTTGGCACTGGGCATACTGCTGCCGAATATGGTGCTCAGATCAGTCTGAACGGAAATCGAACCGTCAGAGTTCTGCACCGCAACCGGCGAGAGCGCACTGCCCTGCACGCTGTCGGTGTTCGCCAGCGCTGCGGGGATATTCAAGTACCCGGAACCAATGGCAAAGATGTCGTAGTTCTCCGTGAATGACTCTCCCGTGATCGGGTCCACAATCACCGATTGATTCGGAAAAGTCTTATCCGCGGTTTTCATCAGCCGCGCTTTCACGCCGTCCGGAGTGAGTGTTGAATCCTCTTGAATGAGGAGAGCGGCTGTGCCCGCCACCACCGGGGTCGCCATGCTCGTTCCACACAGCCACATGTAGTTGGGCTGACCTGTCAGGTCGCCATATTCCGCGGGGCTCACCACGTTCTGCGGCATTTCACCCGCGAGCATATTGCCCGGCGCCATAAGCGACTCGATGTGATTGCCAGGGGCGACGAGATCGGGCTTCACGATGTGGTCGACCATGGTCGGACCTTTGGAACTGTAGGTCGCGAGCACATCGTCAGACTTATCACTGGTGCTCACTGTATTCATGGCACCCACCGTGATGACGTAAGGATCCGCTCCCGGGACGCCGATCAAGCCATAGCCATTGGTTCCAAACTCATTGTCGCGCCCCCAGTTGCCGGCCGCTGCAACAACAACAATGCCGGCCTGCCATGCGGCTTCCACTGCCTGGCACAGCGGATCTTGCGTGAAGCTCTCGTAAACCGGTCGCCCCAACGAGAGGTTCATAACTCGAATGTTGTAGGTATCTTTGAGAGCGATGGCGCGCTGAATGGCAGCGATCACATAGGAATCCGAACCGGCACCAGTGCTATCGAGGACGCGCAGGTTAACAAGGTTCACATGCTGAGCTACGCCCGTGATGTAGCCGTTCGAAACTGTCCCGTTTCCACCTATGATTCCAGCAACGTGTGTGCCGTGGCCGTAACCATCATTCGTGTCGGTTCCTGGAACGAAGCTTTCGCTGTATACGATACGAGATGCGCCAGTCGCGGGATCGTGTAGATCGGGATGATCGGCGATACCACTGTCGATAATCGCCACGCCAACCCCAGTGCCGTCCCAGCCGTAGCTGTGCGCGACATCAGCGCCCACAGTCGCTTGGAACTGGTCAGCACTGGCACCGTTCACTGAACGGTCAGGCGAGACATAAGCAATGTCAGGATCGTTCTCGAGCGCCGGTAAGGCGCTGACTGGAATGGTGAACAGGCCGCCCTTCACTAGTCCTAACGCGCGCAAGTGACGACCACCTAAACTGGCCATCTTCTTGAGGTGGACATTGGTAGGCGGCTGCTTGAACTGGACGATGACCTGAACGGTTTGACCGGCAGGTTTCCCATTCTGCTTCTGAATCAACTTCAGTAGTTCGGGAGAAATTTGGGACCGGCGACTGCCGCGTGCAGCAGATTGCGAGTTCTCAGCCAAGCTGAGAGTAGCCGCCATGAGTAGTACGAACGCGCTCACAAACCGTAGCCACTCGGCCTTCCGGGTTCTGCGTCCGACTTGGTCTTTGACCTTCATGCTAATCGCCTCAAGCGTTCAGGCGAGATACTTCCTTGCAGCGATTGGGCCAAGGCGTCGATCCGCGTAAATCATTGATTACAAAGCTGCTTCACACAGTCACCGCGATTGAGATTACGGGTCAGGATGCCCAAGGAAACGCCGGAGGGTGTTCGCATGTCATTGTGACTCAAAGGCTTTACGGGTGACCTAAAGGAGCGGACATATTGTCCTCTCCATTAGCGAACGCACAGCCTCGATAGGGGTGAGAGTCCATCGAGGGTCGAGACAAGCTGAATATGTCCCGTATCGGTCTCTACGAGAATCCGAGCCCAGTGGCGACACAGATAAAGAGCGGAGCTCGTCAGCCGTAAAACCCAGACTTCGACTGTCGCCGTTTGCTGGGAGATGTATCCGTTGTTGCAGCGACTTTGGCGCATCTGCTTCATGCTCTCTTCGCGTTAATTCTGTTACGTATTTTGAACGCGCGCGGGCTTCACGAAGTCATTCGCATCATGAACAAAGGCCAGCTTAGTCCTGTTTTCGAGTACGGTATACTGCCACAACCTTCCGCAGCGGTTCACTCCTACAGGAAGCTTCATTCATGGGCATCGGCGTTCGCACCGAAGATCTTCGAAAAGTTTTTACCTCGGCTCCTCCAATGGGGGCTGCCGGAGGATTCGTCGCTCGCGCTGACGCAAAGGGCTCCAAAAAAGCCAAGCCCCAGATCGTGGCATTGGACGGAGTGACGTTGCACATCGAACCCGGAGAGATTTTTGGACTTCTCGGTCCCAACGGTGCCGGGAAGTCCACCACAGTAGGCATAATGACTACCAGAGTGCGCGCCTCAAGTGGAAGGGCATGGATTGGTGAGCACGAAGTTTGGCAAGACCAGGCAGAGGTCAAACGACTGATTGGGGTAGTCCCGCAGAGACCCAACCTGGACTTCTCACTAACGGCGCGGGAAATACTGATATTCCATGCCGCGTATTTCGGCATCGGGTCGAAGCTGCGGAACGAGCGCGCTGATGCGATGCTGGAAAAATTCAAACTGACCGATCGTGCCGACCAGATGGTGCGCGGCTTTTCCGGTGGAATGATGCAGCGTCTCTCCATCGCGCGCGCGATGATGCATGACCCGCAGGTGCTCTTTCTGGATGAACCGAGCGTTGGCCTCGACCCGCAAACCCGCATTCTGCTCTGGGAGATCATTCGTGAATACAATACCGCTGGTAAAACCATCCTGCTTACAACTCACAACATGGAAGAAGCAGATGCGCTGTGTCAACGGCTCGCCATTGTCGATCATGGCCGCGTGATCGCGTCGGGCACACCGCCGGACTTGAAAGGGTCGATCCCTGGAGGCTATCTGCTCCGCCTTCGCTTTGGAAATCAGACGGCGGACTTGCTTGCGCGCATTCAATCTCTTGCCGGAGTGCGAGAGATCGTTGCGGCCGATGGCACGGGAGCAGACGTCTACGCGGACCGAGGAGGATCGCTTATCCCGGAGATTGCGGCAGTGGCCGCGAGTACGGGCGCTGAACTTCGCGATGTTCACATTTCAGAGCCGAGCCTGGAGAATTTGTTTCTCCATCACACGGGAAGGAGCTTGCGCGATTGAACTGGAAAACCTTTGGAGCCATGCTGGCGCGCGACGCTCACGTCGCCCGGCGAAATGCGATACAGCTATTCTTCCAAACGTTTCTGCAACCGTTGTTATTTGTCTTCATCTTCGGGCGGGTGATGGTGGGCAGCGGCTATATGCCGGAATCGTACAAGAGCCTGCTGGTGCCCGGGATCATTGCAATCACGATGGTGTTTACCGGCATTTGGGCAGTCGCGATGCCGCTGATCGCCGAGTTTCAGTGGACACGCGAGATCGAAGACCGGCTGCTTGCGCCGATTGACATCTCCTGGATTGCGATCGAAAAAGTGGTTGCGGGCATGATCCAGGCAGTCGTGGCTGGCTTGGTTGTGATCCCGCTTGCCTGGATGGTATTGCGTTCCGGACTCGAACTGAGCGTGGCAACACCGGTCACGTTTATTTCGATCATTTTGTTGGTGGCCGCATTCTCCGCCTGCGGAGGGCTTGCGCTTGGGTGCACGATCAATCAGCAGCACATCGGCTTGATGTTTGGGATGGTAATTACACCGATGATTTTTTTCGGCTGCACATATTACCCGTGGAGCGCGCTCAACAATTTTCCGATTCTGCAGAAGATAGTGCTGATAAACCCCCTGGTATACGCAAGTGAAGGGCTGCGCGGGACGCTCGTGCCGCGTTTTCCACACCTGTCCGTGGTTGCGGTGCTGGTAGCGCTGGTCGTCTTTGACATACTGTTGCTGATCGTCGGATTGCGGCAGTTCCAGAAGAAAGCAATCACTTAAGGCGTTCGATCCTGTGCTATCATGCGCGGCACGATTTTCCTTCCAATCAGCGGGAGCACATCAGGTTGATGAGAGTCGCTGGTCGCAAACGTTCCATAAGTTCCTTCAGCTCACGATTGGGCGGTATCCTGACGATCTCTCTTCTGTTCGCAAGCGCCGGACCTGCCGGTGCTCAGAAGAATCCCCTTGCGGCTAACCCAAAGGCCGCCAAAGCCGGGGAATTCGAGTTCCGGATCAACTGCGCCCTATGCCATGGCCTCGGTGCGCGGGGCGGCGGCAGAGGCCCGGACCTGACGCGCGCTCACAAGCTTCACGGCGACACCGATGCTGACATGTTTCACAACATCAGCACGGGTATTCCCGGAACTGCCATGCCGGCGAATGGGACGAACGGTCAGGGTGTCGGCATGACCGATGAAGAAATCTGGCAAATCGTCACTTACCTTCGCAGCATTCAAGTGAAAGCGCCTCCGAAGTCGTTCGGGAATGCTGCTCACGGGAAGGAACTTTTCTACGGGGACGGCAACTGCTCGGGGTGCCATATGGTAAACGGCAAGGGCGCACGGGTGGGACCGGACCTGTCGTCGGTTGGAAGCAGCCGAACCGTAGAGGCATTAATCGAGTCGGTTCGTAACCCCAGCCGGCGCCTCGCATGGGGACTTACTGAACCAACCAAAGAATTTCCTCAAGAGTATGAGACGGTCACGGTTGTGACTTCCGACGGTCAGGAAATTAGAGGGGTCACACTGAATGAGGACAGCTTCAGTCTGCAGATGATGGATACGGCTGAAAAACTTCACTTGCTCGAGAAAGACAAGCTCAAGTCGATCAACAAAACTCGCCAGTCCCTGATGCCCATATACGACACAACCACGCTCAGTGATCAGGACTTAAAAGACATCATTGCATTCCTTGTTGGCGAGAGCGGGAAATGAAAAAGATATCCTCAAACGCGCTGTGCGAATTGGCTGCACTACTCGTATTGCTAGCATCAACAACTTCTATTCTGAGCGCGCAGGTCACGGCCGAGCGACTCCTCAACTCCGCTAAAGAACCGCAGAACTGGATGATGTATTCCGGGGATTATGCGGGGCGGAGGTTTAGCGCGCTCGACCAAGTTAACGCTTCGAATGTTGGTTCAGTCGTTCCGAAGTGGGTTTTTCAGACCGGCGCTACTGGCAAATTCGAGACCACTGCGCTGGTGGTCGACGGCGTTCTCTACGCGACCGGTCAAGATAATCGAGTGTTTGCGCTGGATGCCCGCACGGGGCGTCCAATCTGGCTCTATCAGTATCAACTGCCGTCCGATATTCGTCCTTGCTGCGGACGCGTAAACCGGGGAGTCGCGATCCTCGGCGACAAAGTCTTCTTTGCCACGCTCGATGCCCACGTACTTGCGCTCGATGCCAAGACAGGCAACGTGATTTGGGATGTGAAGACGGCTGACTATACCAAGGGATACAGCTTCACGCTGGCGCCTTTGGTTGTCAAGAATCTGGTGATTGTCGGCGTGTCGGGTGGCGAATACGGCATTCGTGGCTTCATCGATGCCTATGACCCGGACAGCGGTAAGCGCAAGTGGCGGTTTGACACGGTGCCGGGTCCGGGCTCTCCCGGCCACGATAGTTGGGAAGGCGAGTCGTGGAAGATCGGCGGCGCGCCTGCATGGATGACTGGGACCTATGATCCGGCAAGTAACCAATTGCTCTGGCCTACAGGAAATCCGTCTCCGTCCAATAGAGGTGAAGGCCGGGCCGGCGACAACCTCTACAGCAACACACTGCTGTCCCTGAATCCTGAAACCGGCAAGCTCAACTGGTATTTCCAATTTACCAAGCACGACGAACACGATTGGGACGCTACGCAAGTGCCGGTGATCATCGATGCTGGCGGTAAGCACCTGGTCGCACAAGCCAATCGCAACGGTTTCTTTTATGTGGTGGATCGCGATTCAGGAAAGCTTGTGTCAGCCAATGCTTATGGCAAGACTACATGGAGCAACGGCAAGGACGCGGACGGCCGTCCATTGGCAACCAAAGAAAGCTCTCCCACATTGAAGGGGCACACAGTTTGCCCGGGTGCGCTGGGCACGACGAACTGGATGTCTCCGAGTTACGACGCCGAGACCGGACTGTTTTATGTAAGCGCTCGTGACCAGTGCGACATTTTTAGCACGGCGGCCCAACCGTATGAAGCGGGCCACGCCTATTACGGCAGCGCCTACTTCCCGTCGGACGAAGCCGAGCCGTATGTCGGGGCGCTAAGGGCGATCGACCTGCAGAGCGGGCAGATGAAATGGGAGTTTAAGCATCCGTCGCCAACCTGGTCGGGTGCGCTCTCCACTGCCGGCGGACTGGTCTTCACGGGCGACGCCGAGGGCAACTTCATCGCGCTGGATGCAAAATCGGGTAAAACTCTCTGGCACTTCCAGATGGGTGGTGCGGTGTACGCGTCACCGATGGCGTTTGCTGTGGATGGGAAAGAATACATTGCGATCGCGGCAGGAAGTTCCCTGTACACGTTCGGCTTGCCGTAACGCGCGAATATCCCCCCGCGGACGAGAAAATCAACTATTCACTCCGCTCAGGAATCCACCCAGGTGTGCCGTGACAGCGATCAGCAAGACGCCGATGACCTCGACAAGAATCGGGTAACGACTTACAGCCGCCGACTCAGCCTTGCGGCCGCGCCAGTGCAGCACCCACGAAAGGACGACTGCCAACGCGGCGCATGAAGCTGTAAGCAAGTGGAGTAGCAACAGCCCTTTCAATTTCTTTCCCTCGAGCGCGAATTGCCAAGCCAAGAAACCTGTAAGGACAGTCGGGATGACCATTGCCGCCGCTATTGAGATGTTGAGATAGGCAGCACCTCGAAGGGCGGAGTCGGTCTTCCCTCTCGACAGCAGATCAAGACCGACGCCCGTGATGAAGAGCGCTATCGGAAAATGAACCAGCACGACATGCTGCGCATGTTTCGCCAGCAGAATCGTTTGTATATCGAACGCTTTTGGCATGGTTCGTCCTCCTCTACTGAACGACTATTTTCCCGACCATCTTGGGATGGACGCTGCAGTAATACGAATAGGTACCCGGCTTGTTGAATGTGTAGGAGTATTTGTCATCGGTGTCGAGTGCCTTGGACTTGAAGAGCCCGGCGTCACTTGCGATGACGTGAGGCACGTCATCTTTATTGACCCAAGTCACAGTGCTGTTGGCAGCCACCGTGAGCGAAGACGGTCCGAAGGTAAAGTTGTCGACCGTCACCTGCGCGGGCGCTGTCGCGCTGCTTTGAGCGTGCGTCAGTGGAGTAAGCCTCAGGCCAAAAGCGGCAAAGACCAGTAACACGCTTGCCGCCACGAGTGCTATCAATTTTCTGCTTTTCATTTCATCTCTCCTTTAAAGATTTTTCGAGAAGTTGC
>JBPYEW010000017.1:0-8442 GCA_051984555.1 Terriglobales bacterium
GCGGACGTAATCCGCATGGTCAAGGCCGGTATTCCCGACCCCGCGATCGTCGCCTCCATCGAAGCCGGCCCCGTACGTTTCGATCTTTCCCCCGATGCACTTGTCGCATTGCATCGTGCCGGCGTAGGTCCTCGCGTCCTAGACGCCATGATGGCGACCGGTAGCGCCACTCCTAATCCCACGCCGTCCAACGCAGGATCATCCACCGGCACACCCGGAACCGCCGCCGGCACCACCAGTTCGACCCCAGGGCAGATCGTTCGTCTCAACCTCGCGCCGGCATCCACTGTCTTTCTTCCGCCAGCCATCGCCAAGCAACTGGAGGAACAGAGCGCGCAAACTCATTCCGATCGCTCTGGCGGTTCAGGCGGAACCGCTGCATTGGGTGGCTCGGGAAGCTCTTCCACACCCGGCAGCACGGGTTCGGGATCGCGGCCGCTGTTGATGGCAAACCGCTCTGCGCAAACTCAACTCGGATCGAACCAGACGCAATCTTCACCAGGTATGGTCGGACCCGCCGGCGCCATGGGAAAGATTGCCCATGCATCTGTGCCCGTGTCCGCATGCCGCTTCTCTTCACAACCTACGATTGAAAATGTCAGCGGAAAAGCGAAAGGAATCGTCTTCACCCCCGACCCGGGCTCTGGTTCGTATCCCCACAATCAGTACTCGATTCACGGATGCAACTTCGGCGCCGTGCGCGGCAAAGGTGAAGTCCACATCTATGGCCCGTTCGTGAATCATGGTCGGACAATCGGCTTGAACGTGGACTTCTGGAGCGACAACCTCATCGTCGCCACCTTCGGTCCCAATTTCGTTGATGAATACGATTTAGAAAACATTACCCTGGTCGTCTCTGCAGCGAACGGACAGCAGGTAGAACTCCCCAGCAACACATTCGTCGCAACCCGGGAGTCGCGGCTGCTCACCAGTATTCCCGAAAGTCGCGTTCACGCAACCATGCCTGTGGGGAAGGAGTCGGGATTTTCAGTCCACTCGACTGCGCGTGTCTTGAGTCCCGTCACCATTGCCAATGCCGAAAAAACTAAGATTCTCTACGACTTCCAAGTCACAAAAGGTACCCAGCACCACTGGACGGCTTATCTCGATCAGTACGTCGCTCTCAAGGATTACCCAGCTCAACGCTACTCGTGGGATGTGACCATCAATCTCAGCCGGGTCCTGCACAGCGGTTTTGTACCCAGTCCTGACTTTCAATACGAAGTTGTTGCCGAGACAACCTTGGGCGATTGGGGCAGTTGCAAATTCTCAACGGTCAGCGTTCAGCCCCAACTCGATCACGACATCTTCCACCTCACCGTCGTCCCCGACGTCTGCGGAGGCGCCGGCGACACCTGGGCTCACGCCGGCTATGGCGTGCTTATCTCTGTCGTAGGTCCTAAAGGCAACAGGTTAGATCCGTTCACGATCAGCAACTGACCGTACCTGGATAAATCAGGAAGTGAGGACAAATATGCGGACCTTCAGACTCTCAATTTCTCTCCTCCTCTTGGCGGCTGCGACTGGGATGAGTTTCGCCCAGAAGAGTTCGCTACCCATCACGAATGCTGACGTAGTCAAGATGGTCAAGAGTGGTTTACCCGAGTCCGTAATCGTCAGCACGATCCAATCACGTCCCGGCAAGTTCGACATCTCTCCGAACGCTTTGATCGCCATGAAAAAGGCGGGAGTCACTTCCGCGGAGATGGATGCGATGGTGGCCCGTTCCAGTGGCGCTAAGCCACACTCATCATCACCCGCTGTAGCCGCGTCTGCCCCAACGGCCGATCGGCCCGCAGCCAAGTTCCATCTGCCCACTGTCGGTCTGCTTCAGGACGGTTCGTCTCAGCCCCTTACTCTGGAGAAAACCCAGCTCGCCGAAACCAAGACGAAACCCACCTCGATGAAGAGCCTGGCGGGTGACTCTGTACTCACCCAAGGTATCCAGGCTGGCATTGGCACCGCGACGGCAAGCACCGCCATGCATATCAACTCCAGTATCGGAAGTTCCGGCGTTCAGCAGGCCGGCAGCATTTTCTCGGGGATGATGGCGCATCGCAAACCCACAGTGACTTATGTGTGGGGCGTTCCGAACCCGGCATCCGCGAACGCCCTGCAAACCGCGTCGCCCACTTTCTCCGTCGACTTCTCTCGAACTCCCGGCATCAATCTCGACGACTACGAACCTGCCATCGTCAAGCTCACGCCGGCTCAGAACACCTGTCGCATCATCGGCGCAACCCAGGGTAAAGAGGACGCCACCTCCAGCCCCGCTGCTGATTGGCAAATATATTCCCACTTCCTCGAAGAGCGTGTTCCCGCGACGCCAAAGAAACTCGCTCCAGGAAAGTTTGAGATCGCTCCGAAATCCGACCTGGCCTTCGGCGAGTACGCCGTCGTACTTCGTCCGCTGTCCAAGTCCAAGAACTACTCCGGTGCGGACGTCGCGCGCGGTCAAGGGGACGGCTTAATGTTCGATTCGGTCTGGTCGTTCCAGATTTCGCCCGACTCCGCGCAGTGAATCGTCCAATCATGTGAGGGACTTATGCATAAATTCACTCTTTGTCGCCGATTCGTCGCCACGATAGTTGCCGGTGGTGCCATCGTCGCTTGTCTCGCTTGCACTTCTAGCCGCAAACAGAAGAAGGCGAACTCTTCATCGGAGGATGACACCTCCCTGAGCCAGCAAGCTCCGAAACGTGCCGGCGATGCCGCCGATCTTGGCAGGGCGATGGATCAACTGGAAAACGCCATCGAAAAACCTTCCTCTCCGTTTCACGTCTCGTTCAAGAAATCGGAATCGAACGGCGCCGTTTATCAATGCGAAGCGGACGTTTCTTCGGCGGGCATCGTCGGTCAGCAAAAAGACTTCAACCCCGAAACCAAGGTGGGCGATGATGTTTTCCCCGCCAAAACTGTTACGCGCCAGTTAAATGGCTCTCCCATCGGCAGTCAGGACTGGTCCATCGTTCGCGGTGGAATGGTCATGACCTACATGAATGGTCACATCCGCGACGGCCAGCCCGGGGTGAAGTACATGGCCGACGAGCAGGTCGGTGGAACCGATGCCCGCCGTTACGACTTTGATTTAGCCGGTCTCGACACCACGGAAAAAGAAGCGATGGGCGTCGGCAGCAACCTCGGCCGCGCGCTCGGCGCTACCATGGGCGCCCGCAAGATGAAGGACTACAACGTCAAGGGTTCCGCCTGGATCGCCAAACAGAACGGCGAAATGCTGAAGTTCCAGTTCGACAACATCATGCAGTTTGCCGACGGTGAGAACGACACCACGCATTACGAGGGACTTGTCACCAGCAAATAGTGTTTACCGCTCGAACCGGTGAACTGACCTAACACCACGCGTTCCGAGGAGGTTTGTATGGCCGCGAAAAGGACAATCATTTTCCTGTCATTCGTTGCGCTTTTCGCAGTATCGTCTGCGTCAGCCGCTACGTTCGCCGTCGGTGCGTGTCTGCCGACTTTTCCATCTTTTCCCACCATTTCGCTGGCGGTGAGTACGGTGCCGGCAGGCTCGCTCATTCGGATCTGCCCCGGTACCTACCCTGAGCAGATTTTGATTAACAAGTCCTTGAACCTGCAGGGCGTCTCTTCCGGTAACTCCGATCAGCCGATCATCACGGTACCGCAAGCCTCGCCCAGCGGAGCGCCGGGCCTGGTTGCGAATGTCGTCAGCCAGGACACCATCACATTCCTGGGTGGCAACTTCCCGTTCGCGGCCCAGATCTTGGTCGAATCAACCGCGCCCGTCTTCATCTCCGGCATCACGATCGACGGGTCTGGTGGCAGCATGTCCTGTACCGCCGCTCCCTACATTTGGCTTGCCGGGATCTTCTACGCGAGCGGCTCCTCGGGAACCATCAATCACGTCACCACTCGTAATCAGTTCGATCAAGGCTGCGGTACCGGCATCTGGGTTGAGAATGCCACCACGCCTTTTATAAGCGTCACCATTCAGAACAGCAGTGTTCACGACTTCGATTTCGCCGGCATTTTCCTGGGCACCCCCGGAATGGATTCCTGGCTGAATGCCACGGTCCGCAACAACCACGTGAATCAAGGCGTTGGTAAGGGCGTGAATAATCCCACGACCGGAATCTTCTCCGCGTTCATCGCTGGAAACGTCGTCGGCAACGTCGTGACCGGGTCCGATACCTGTATCGCCAACCTGAGCGGCGCGCCACTCACGACTGTCTTGAACAACAATGTCGCCGATTGCGGTACCGGCATTTCCAGTGGCTATGATGGCGGAACGATCTTTCACAACCAGATCTCAAACGCCTCCATTGGGATCGACCTCCAGTCCAACAACGTCTCGGCCACAGGGAACTCAATCATGCACACCAACATAGGTATCGAGTTCGAGTGCGGCGCCGTCACGGTTCAACAAAACCTCATCAATGACGCGCAAACCGCCTTGGACAAAGTTCCCTTCGGCTTCGCTCTACTCGATCACTACTACAACGTCGACACCTTTGTGACCCAATGCCCATTCGGGGCGGTCGCAACCAACAAGCGATTGAAACTTCCAGGCAGGAATTAGGACACCCGAATCACAAGCAAGAACGTCCAGAAGAAAAAGGAGATTTCGTATGACTCGCTTCTCATTGTTCGCTTTGGTCGCGACTATGCTTGTAGCCGGGGCGCACTCTTCCTACGCAGCCCAATATGCCGTGGGAACATGCAAGTCGACCCTGCCCAGCTACTCGACAATTTCCGCCGCCGTCGCCGCGGTACCGCCCGGTTCCACCGTGCTCGTGTGCCCTGGCACTTATCCCGAACAAGTAGTCATCAATCAGCCGCTCACCTTGCAGGGCATCATTAGCGGCAACTCGGGACGTGCCATCATTACCGTCCCCGGTTCCGCCAATGGAGCCCCCAGTTTACAAGTCAATTCTCAGTCCGGCGTCTTTGGCGCTCCGGTAGCGGCACAGGTGCTGGTGCAGAACGTGACGGGTAACGTCAACATCAGCGATCTCACCGTGGATGGCACCGGGGGTCAGCAACCTTGCTCTCCCGGACCTGTGTTGTACGGCATCTTCTACTCCCAATCGAGCGGCACGGTGAACCATGTCACAACGCGCTCCCAGCAGAGTGGCGGATGCGGCGTTGGCATTGCCGTCGAAAACGCTATTGTGAATGTAATCGTCTCCGTTACCAACAACGCGGTTCACGACGCTGACTTCGGCATCATCAGCTTCGATCGCGCCCTCCCGGGTGCGTTGCTCGCCCACATCGATGGGAACTACATCACCAACATGACGGCCAAAGGCATTTGGATCATGCAGAATGCCGGTACGGCATATCGCGACACCGTCACCCATGCCCTTCACGGCATCGATGTTCGTTCCGGCCTCGCTAGCGTCACTTCCAGCACGCTGGCTGATATCGACCCGGCAAACGGATCGGCGATCATCCTCAACAGTGGTGCCACCGCATCAGGAAACAGAATTTCCGGCTCCTTGATCGGTATCAACTTGTTCTCCGGTTCTTCCGCCACAAACGTCGCACAATCCAACATGATCATGAACACGACGAAAGCGTTCGAGTTCCAGTGCAACGCGGCCAAGGTCGTCTCCAATACCATCAACGACACATCCTTGGCCTTCGATCAGCTTGCGCCAACCGACGTTCTGTTCCTTAACAACCTGTCCAATTCCTTGTTTATCAGTGTTCCGTGTGGTTCTTAGCCGGTGGGGGGAGGCCGAGTAAATGACGGGGAACCGAATCCGGCTACTCGGTTCCCCGCCGCGCGTACTGCGTTCTTGACAGATGTGTTCTCTAATCAAGCAGACCGAGTACACTCGTCCGCATGGAATATCCACGCTTCGACCTCACTGGACAGGTCGCACTCGTCACCGGTGCTGCCCGTGGACTCGGCCGCGCTATCTCGCTGGCTCTCGCAAAAGCTGGCGCCGACGTTGCTCTCGGCTTTCGTGACCGGAATGCCCACGGAAATCTCGTGCAGGAAGTCGAGGCCCTCGGTCGTCGCGCCTTGCCGCTTCAAATGGATGTCTCGAATCTTCGCCAGATCGAGCAATCTGTCGCGCAGACCGTTACCCACTTCGGACAACTCGACATTCTCGTAAACAACGCCGGTGTCGCTCCCGAGAATCTCGCTGAGAATGTTCGCGAGGAAGATTTTGACTGGACACTCAACGTCAACTTGAAGGGTACATTCTTCGCGTGTCAATCCGCCGGTCGCATCATGATCCGCCAGAATCGGGGATGCATCATCAACATGAGTTCGCAGGCAGGATTCGCGGCTCTGCCCACCGAGTCCATCTATTGTATGACCAAGGCGGGCATCTCCCACCTGACGAAATGCCTCGCGGTCGAGTGGGGCCGCTACAACATCAACGTGAATGCCGTTGCTCCCACCTTCATCCGCACGCCGGGAACCGAATCAGTTTTGGCGATTCCCGAATTCCGCGCCGACGTCGTCGAACGTATCGCCGCGCTTCACAGAATCGGAGAGCCGATGGACGTAGCCGGTGCTGTCGTCTTCCTCGCTTCTCCGGCAGCCTCGCTGATCACCGGGCACACGCTGCTCATCGACGGCGGGTGGACCGCTCGCTAGCTGCGCGAGTTCGGCGGCAACACCCTGCTTATCGTGGAAACAGCGTCAGCTGGTCTTGTACCTGCTTTTCGACTGCCTCGCGTGAATACACCAAGGGAAAATATTCGCCCTGATCCCACATCCGCATCAGGTCCGAGTAGTGAGGACTACCCGGCTGCCCACTCTGCCCGGGCGTATTGACAGCCATCGATCGATCCCAGTCGGAAATATCGAGAATCTCCCGATAGCTCGCGCCATCCTCCTGCTGAAAAGAGTTCTCAGCAAACGACGTGGCATTCACGGTATATCCGTCGCCGGGCCTTGACAGCGGTCCCAAATCGAGCAAGCTTTCTGCTCCCTCTACCTTATCCAAGGAATGTCGGAATTGAATGGTGTGCAGCTTGCCCCACGACCACGCTCCCGGATCTTGCCCCAGCAACTGCTCCATGTTTTTCCAGGCTGCATCGAGTGTCGTCGCCAGCATGGCGTTACGCTCCTGAACCGGATTACTGCCGAACACGCTTGCGCTAGGATGCGAAAGCTCCTCGATGACCTTCTCCAACGACCACTCCCCCACCCGATCTCCGACACCCGCTTTCTGCGCGACAGCTTTTCGCAGGCTTCTCAGCCAGACTTCGTACAGTGCGGCCGCCCCCGACTCCCGGCTCAAAATGCCATCCCATCCCAGGAGCATCTTCGTCGCACTCGTTTCCTTCGGCGACGCATCCTTCAGCACCTTCAATAGCTCACGCGCCGGTAGAGACACCACATCGGTTTGCAGTTTCTCTACGTCCTCCAGGGTGATCTTCCGCCCGCTGTCGCGAATGCCCGAAAGCACCTCTTCAATGCGATGAAACCTGTACGGCGCAGCCCATTCGAAGCCCACGTTGTACCGGTACTCTCCCGGGATCATCTTGTGATTCGCTGTGGCTACAAATCCCCCCGCTGGATTAAACGTGTGCGGCAACTCCGCGTTTGGTACGAATCCCGACCACTCGTAATTGCCGTCGCCGGGCACCGGTAACAACCCCGTCCATTTCCGCAGCGGCGCCAACCCCGTCGAATGCTCCCCAATATTCCCCTCCGCATCGGCGTAGACGATGTTCTCCGACGGAACCTTCCATCGCTGCATTGCCGCTTCGAATTCGTTCCAATTCGTCGCTCGATCGACGGCCAGTGACCCGAGATATCCCGCAGTACCCGGCTCGGCTCCCACCCACCGCAGCGCCAGCGCACGCTTCCCGTCTTGCCATAGAACCGGACCATGCCGCGTGAATTTCAATTCGATCTCGACCGCTGCCTTGCCTTTCACCGCGACACTCTCCCGCTCAACCCGCATTCGTTCCCACCCGCTCGCGGTTTTATATTGCAGTGGATCCTTCGGATTCAGCTCTTCCACATACAAATCCTGCTGGTCGAGTCCAAAAATCGTGAACCCCCACGCGATGTGCTGATTGTGTCCAAGCGCCACGCCCGGCAATCCCGGTTCTCCCGCGCCGATTACGTCCCAATCCGGCGCGACCAGGTGCACGATGTACCTCAACGACGGCAATGCCAGCACCCGGTGTGGATCGTTCGCCAGGATCGGCTTGCCGCTCGCCGTCAGTTTGCCCGATATCGTCCAGTTATTGCTTCCTTCGGCTGCCTCGGACGGAAACTCGATGCGCACATCGCTGCCCACCAGGCTTTTCAACAGCGATGGCTTCAGTCCATCGAAGTTCATTCCCGCTGCCGGATCCAGGGCCACTTTCGGATCAAGGCTCAACACACTCCCCGCCTTTTCCGCCCCTAGCTTCGCGACTAACTCTGCGTTGCGCAACTCGCTGAACGCGTTCCCCGTCATGGAAAATGCCGCCATGCGGTTC
>JBPYEW010000018.1:0-3198 GCA_051984555.1 Terriglobales bacterium
ACCGGAGTCCACATCAGATCGAGGCTCGATTTTTTCAGCAGCTTGTGCGTGTACAAAGCTGCATCCCACTTCGCCAGATCAAGCGTGTTGAAGTACAGGCTGCCGTCGGCAGTCGTATTCATCGCAGGCGCAACCCACTCCTGATTCTTCAGTTCTCCCTTCACGAGTTGGTAGCCCGCGGCGCGGTTCGGAATAATGTCCGTCTCATTAATGATGCGTGTGGAAGTCATTCCCAGCGGCTTGAAAATCCGCTGCTGCAGGAAGTCTCCGTAGAATTCGCCGGTAACGCGGTGAATCAGAATTCCAAGGGTCAGATAACCAAGATTGCTGTAGTCCCACTTCGTCGCGGGAGGATAGGCCAGGGGAATGCCCTCCACGACCTTCAGCAATTCATCTTCTGTCCAATCTTTTCGGAAGTCGAAGTTCTTGGGATAGTCGCCAAATCCCGCTGTGTGGCTCAGCAGTTCGCGCACCGTCACGTCTTTCCACGCTGCGGGAGCATCCGGAAAGAACTTCGTCAGCGGATCGTCGAGCGAAACTTTGCCTTCTTCGACCAGCATCACCACTGCGGTCGCTGTGAACTGCTTACCCATCGAGCCAGATTGAAAAATCGTCTCCGGCTTGACCGGCACTTGCAGTTCGACATTGGCGAGTCCGAATCCCTCAGCGCGAATGATCTTGCCATTCTTCGCCACGAGCAAAGACAGACCCGGAATATGTCGTCGTTCCATCTCGGCCTTGACATATTCGGTGACGGCAGAGGTAGTCGCAGCACTCTGCGCAGCGCTCGCGCAGCAGGCAAGAAGAACGAAAGAGATCAGAGGGAAGAGAAGTTGCGGGCGGGTTTTCATGTGTGTTGGCGAAGCTCTCAAAGCTCCAGAGTCTACAGGCAGAGTGCTTCACCAACAAGATCTAATCCGATGCGCAGGTCGCGATTATTTCTGCTGACCCGCCAACTCATCCAATCGATGGACCCCGGAGCGGCGCATGGCGTAGAGAATCAGCCAGCCGATCAGTCCTGCAGCATAAAAGAAAAGCACCCACGATACGATCGGAGAAAGCAAACTCGATGGCGATTGAATGGGCGCGACCTGCGGATTCACGCGCGGAAGAGAAACCGCTATCTCTTGACCTCTCTTGATGGCCATGACAACACCCGCCAGAATGATGGTCATCAACACGGCTGTGCTCTTTGGAAAACGAAATCCGTTACGCATGGTAAACCTCCAATGCCAATTGCCGGGCTCAGCTTTACTGAGAATGTGCAAGTGCTCGCCGGCAGCACCTCGTACAAGTCCGACGAATTCACGAGCGCAAAAGACGACCTGCGCCGTGAGCGATTTGGTTTGAACATCGGCTCTCGCCGCTTGGAATACATCGAGCATCTCTTCGCCGAAGTGCTCGCGATAACTTGCCGGGTACAACTGCAGCAAACGCTGATAAACGGTGGCCATAATCTAAGTCTCCCTTGCTGCCACGCGAAGCGAAGCGAGCCGCGTCAGATGTTTCATCCGGTCCACCTCGGCCTGCAGGTTGTGCCGGCCATTCGGAGTCAGCCGGTACGCCTGCCGGCCACGCGAGGACTCTCGTTCTTTAAACCGCTCGATCCAATCATCATCGAGCAGGCGGCGCAAGGCGCCGTACAACGTGCCGGTGCTGAGCACAACGCGCCCGTCGCTCATACGCTCGACATCTTTCAGAATCGAGTATCCGTGCCGTGGTTGTCCGGCCAAGCTTAACAGGATGAGCAAGACGGGTTCCGAGAGCGGCAGGCTCTCCATTATGGCCTCCAGCGACATGTCACCTAACGCCATATTCGCACATGAGCGCCCACATGTCAACAGCTTCATCGAGCTTCGATCGACAGACAGCCGAAGGCGGCTGTCCCCACACATTCAGACCTCTACTCTGTCACAGTGTCCCGATTGCCTGAGTACCGCACGACTTTGTCCGCCTCGTCCGTCGGGTTCACGCCCACACCGTGGTTCTCGCGCACGAAGACCACGTGAAAGCTGCGGTTCTCGAGCATGCCGGGGAACTGTCCCTTGCGCTCGCCGATCGTCAAGGTGCGCGACGCGTTATCCCAATGCATGGGTGTGGTTGCGTAAACACCTTTCTCGTAATCGTAATTGTCGTTCTCGTCTTCGTAGATCGTGAAGTCTCCGTCAGCTCCGGTATAGATGCGGACCTCGATGGGGTCGGCGGGTTTCTCGGTCGACCATTCTTCGTCTGGACCGAGAGGAACGATCGAGCCGGCGCGGACATAAATAGGTAGATGGTCGAGCGGGGTGATCGCGTTGATCATGCGACCACCCTCGAGGGTGCTCCCCGTCCAGAAGTCGTACCACTTCGTCTCCGGTAAGTACACCTGCCGGGTCGCGGCCGCGGGCTCAGTTACGGGATTCACGAGGAATGCTGGCCCGTACATGAACTGATCACCGATATCCTGCGCACGTGAGTCGGTTCGAAAATCCATCACCAGCGGACGCATCGGGGTGTAGCTTTCGCTCGTTGTTTTCCAGGCGAGCGAATAGATGTAGGGCAGCATGCGGTAACGCAAGCGATCGAAGGCCACTAGAATCTTCTGCGCATCCGGCCCGTAGGACCAGAGTTCGTTCTCATCCGGCTTCCGAGTCCCGTGAACGCGCAGGATCGGGTTGAACGTGGCGTACTGGAACCAGCGGACAAACAATTCCCGGAACGCAGGATCGGTAGGGTTGCCGAACACAAATCCACCAATGTCGGTGGTCCAATACGGACTGCCCGACAGAGAAAAGTTGAGACCTGCTGGGATCTGTCTACGAAAGCTGAACCAATCGGAATTGATGTCGCCTGACCAAGCGGTCACAGCGTTGCGCTGCGACCCGGCAAAGGCGGAACGAGACAGGATGAATACGCGCTTCTTGTCCGAAGTGCTGCGCTGGCCTTGATACACGGCCTGGGTATCAAGCAGCGGGTACACATTGACGTAGCGCTTACCACTTCCGGCCGCAAGTTTGTGATCGAGCAGGATGTTGCGTTCCTGACCTTCGGTCTCCGGTTCGGTCGTATCCATCCACCAGGCATCGGCACCAATACTGAAGAGACCTTTATTCACCTGGTCCCAGTAATACTTGCGAGCTTCCGGACTGGTGGCGTCGTATACCGCCATTGCGTCGGCGTGATACGGAGGCTTCGCGTATTTGAATTTGTCGACAA
>JBPYEW010000019.1:0-4549 GCA_051984555.1 Terriglobales bacterium
GCATTGTGCTGATTCCAAAAGCCCCGCTTATCACGATCCTTCTACTTTCCCAGGTCGTCAATGGCATCGTCTTGCCGTTCGTGCTCGTCTTCATGCTGCTGTTGGTAAACAAAAAAGAACTCATGGACGAGTTCGTGAACTCGACGATTTTCAACATTATTGCGTGGGCGAGCACGGTCATCATGATCGGCTTGACGATCGCCTGGTTCTGGACACTCCGACAGGGCGGGTAGTATCTCCTCACGGTGCGTTTCAGCGTCTCACCTAATGCCTGCAGGTTGGGTCTGTATCGCCGCCTACATACGCGCCATAACCCTGCGCGGATGAGGGGTGTAGAGGCATGTCTCTGGTGCGGTTTTAGGGTAACCAAACACCTACTACGCTGCATCTAGATACTAGAGAGCAAGGGTGTTCCCGCCCGGGGTGAAGTGATGAAAACCAAATTGACCAGTGTTGCCGTCGTTCTGTCGTTTTTCCTGTCCAGCATAGTAGCTGTAGCCGCTGATGCGGGAGCCGGTAACTCCGGAAATTCGACTTCGGTCAAGCAGTATCACGATGGCGGTATCCGAGACATTTCGGCGATTGGGAACCGAAATGTCGGTTGCGGCCGAGGGTTGGGAAACTGGTACAGCATCGAAGGCCAGATCCGGATGGGTAAGCAGTTCTCGCAGCAGGTTGAGTCCCAGTCCAAAATGATCAGTGACCCGGTTATTACGGAGTACGTGAATCGGGTTGGACAGAACTTGGTGCGCAACTCCGATTCGCAAGTTCCCTTCACCATTAAGGTAATCGATTCTGATGACATTAACGCCTTCGCGCTGCCGGGCGGGTTCTTCTACGTGAATTCGGGACTGATCCTGGCCGCCGACAACGAGGCAGAGATGGCCGGTGTCATGGCTCATGAGATCGCCCACGTCGCAGCCTGCCACGCTGCACGGGAAAACACCCGTGGGCAGTTGCTGAACCTGGCGTCAATTCCCCTAATTTTCGTGGGTGGCGGAATTGGCTATGCAGGATACGAAGCAGCTGGGTTAGCGCTGCCGCTTACATTTTTGAAGTTCTCGCGCAGCTTCGAATCGGAAGCTGATTTCCTCGGCGTGGAATACATGTACAAAGCCGGGTACGATCCGCAAGCGTTCACTCAGTTCTTTGAGAAAGTGGAAGCCAAGGAGAAGAAGAAGCCGGGAACGCTCGCCAAAGCATTTGAGACGCATCCGCAAACTCCGGACCGGATGTCGAAGTCGCAGCAGGAGATATCCACTCTGCTTCCGCCGGCACCGCAGTACAAGCTGGACAGTTCGGAGTTCCAGGACATCAAAGCCAGGCTGGCTCAGCTCGAGAATCGTCACAAGTTCATCGAGAAGAAGGATGACGGAAGCCGGCCAACGCTACGTCGTAGTTCGAGCAATAAGGGAGGAAGTGATCAGACTGGAAACGGCAACGGCAATGGAAATGGGAACGACACCGGGGATGATCATCCGACATTGAAGCGGCGGCCGAACGATCAATAGAAGATCGGGCAATACCGAGGATGAGAAGGCGCCGGGACAAACTGGCGCCTTTACTATTGGCGGGAGTGTCCCTTCTGTCAGAGAAGAAAACTTGGACTAGAGAAGCTTGCCGTCGGCCAGGTCGCGAACAAGTTCCAGATCGGCTTCCAGAAAGTCGAATGTCGGCAACTGGGTTCGCTCTGCCCATTGGACATCCTGAAAGATTCGGTTTTCGATCTCTCCGCGGTACTCGTTCACGACATAAAACCGAAGCTCCACGGAACCTCCGCCTTTGTAGTTGTGTTGTATACGTGCGACCTCTTCACCGATGTCCGCGTCGATCCCGAGTTCCTCGTCAAGCTCGCGGCGCAAGGCATCTCGAGGCTGCTCTCCGGTTTCGATTTTGCCGCCCGGGAACTCCCATTTCAGCGGCATCACCTGGTGTCGTGTGCGCTGGCATACCAGGATCTTCCCTTCCTTCATGATGAGAGCGGCAACGACGCGTTTCATCGTTCTCCCGGAACACCGGCAGGAACAGCGGTTAGAGTCGCAGACGGGTCAACACAACTGGTGAAGGTAAACGCGAAGGCTCCGAGACCCGCGGGACAAATGAGTTCCAGCGTGTGGGTTGCGTATTCGCTGGCGTCGACAAGTCGATACATTCGAGGCTGGGCAACGACGACGTACGATTGCTCTTGCCCGTCCCTTTCGCGAAATCGAACATCGGTCCCGGCATCACGGCCAGGCAGAGGTAATCCATCCTGCCGAACTGCGACCTCGCACGATTCTGCGCGAGGGCATGCCATGACCACATTCACGCCTGCAGCCGCATATCTGAGAGAGATTCGGTGTTCGCCTTCGCCAACTGCCTCCAGATACTCGCCAGTCGAGGCCCATTGCCCTGAGGCATAGAAGAAGCCTTCTTCCAACTCGCCGGACCAAGCGTACTCAGCTATTTGATCCTCTTTGAACCCGCCGGTATTCCCGATTCGACCGCGGCGATGGCCGAGATAGAGCTCAGGAGTAGCGGGATAGCAACGCGCGCCGGGACTATCTTCCGTACGCACGGGCGCCATGATAGGAGGCAAAACCATCCCGCTGTCGATCTCGTGCAGCAGTTCCTGAATGCTGTGCTCGAACTCCGTATAAGCCCCTTCGCCGAAATGCGCGAGTCGCAAGTAGCCATCCTTGTCGATCAGGTACTTTGTAGGCCAGCAGCGGCAAGCGAAAAGCTTCCAGATCTCGTAATCGGAATCAATGACGATTGGATAGGTGAGACCGAACTCACGAACGGCGCGTTCGACATTCGACTCATATTGCGCGAAGGTGAATTCGGGAGTATGGACTCCAATGACGGTCAGACCCTTGTCCGCATACCGCTCATGCCAAGCCTGCATATACGGGAGAGTACGGATGCAGTTCACGCAGGTATAGTCCCAGAAGTCCACCAGCACGACCCGACCGCGCAACTGATGGAAACTTAGAGGAGGCGAGTTCAACCACACGCGCCCGATCTCCGGCGCTCTTACAGTCCGGGGCTCAATTTTCATCGCCCGTGCTCTTCCATGTACTGCCCGAGAACGGCTGCACACCGCTCCACGAGCTGGCGGTCGTCGGGCGAAAACGCGGCGGCCGAGTGGCTATCGATGTCGAGTTCCCCAATCACTTTCTGGTGCCAAAAGACCGGTGCAACGATCTCCGATTTCGTTTCCAGTGAACACGCCAAGTAACGTGGGTCCGACTGCACATCATCTACGACGATCGTGCGGCCTGTGGAAGCAGCCGCTCCGCAGATGCCCTGGTTGAGAGGAATGCGGGTGTGCGGGGTGGGAGCTCCGATATAAGGGCCGAGAACCAGGACTGGAGGATCAACGGTTTCATCGAGAAGGTAAAAACCGATCCAGTTGTATGCCGAGATGTTGTCGTGCAGGAGCTTCACGATCTCTGTCATCAGTTGCTGGCTGGATTGGGCGCCTGCGCCGAGGATGTCGACTTGCTTGATGAGATCGAGAACAGTCGCTTGGGAGGGCATATGTGCATTGTAAACCTCAGCAGAGAAGCAATTTTTAGCGCTGCTGGATGCGACGCAACCCTGCGGCTTCGGGAAATGATTCAGTGTGGACCGCTGCGGCAATCGCGTGGAGGCCCTTGAGCAGCGTAGGAGCCGGAGTATTCAAATACTCGTCTGGAATGCAATAGACCTGGCCAGACTTCACTGCCTTCAACTCCTGCCAGCCCCGAGTTTCTACGATCTTCTCGAGTGGAACGCGATCGCCGGCACCGCACCATGCCGCGATCAGCACATCAGGGTTGAGGCTGCGGATTGCATCGGAGTCGATCTGCTTGCCGGGGTCGGTGACGAACTCACCGCCAGCAGCTTCGACGAGTTCGGCGACCCACGGCTGCGACGCAATTAACGGCTTGCCCCACTCTTCGCAAAACACGCGGCGGCGCGGCAGGGGTTTCGATTTCTCCCGAACCGATTCGATCTCCGTTCGCATGTGGTCGGCCAACGCACGTCCGCGGTCTGCGAGACCCACGGTTCCGGCGACGACGTTGATGTCCACGTAGATGTCTGCCAGAGTTTTAGGCGCCAGGGCCAAGAAGCGGCAGCCCGCTTTGAGTATCTGCGCCAAGGATTCCTGCTGAAACGGAATGGCAGCAATGACTAGGTCGGGCCGTTCACGCGTTATTTCTTCAGTATGGACGGTCCAGGAGTCCGACACGACTGTTCGGCCCTGCGCGGCTTCCGGGCAGACGTCAATGCAAAAGCGAGTGCAAGCAACAACCCTTTCGAGTGCGCCAAGGTCCCGTAGGATCGCAGTCGCGCTCGGTTGCAGACAAACAATTCGTCTTGGCAGGTAGTCGGCCACTCCATTCAGCGTAATAGAATGCCGCCATGTATTCACGCGAACTACTCGATTACTTCCAAAATCCGCGTAATCCAGGCGACGTTCAGAGTGCCGATGCTTCGGCACAACTCGAAAATCCGGCCTGCGGGGATGTGTTAAGGCTTACGCTCAAAGTCACCGAGGGAAGAATCTCGGAAATCAGGTTTA
>JBPYEW010000020.1:0-15718 GCA_051984555.1 Terriglobales bacterium
GGCAGACGGCAAAACCCTGTACCTACTCGTAGACAACGGTCAGACCCACGGCACGGAGCTGTTCGCGAGGGACTTGGATACGGGCAAGCAGGAACGCTTGTTACCCGGGTACAACATGGATAGCTACTCGGTATCGTGGGACGGAAAAGCGGTCGTTTTCAGCTCACGGGACCGCAGCGGAGGCTCGAGCGTATGGGTCGCACCGACGAACCGTCGAACATCGCCTGTGCGGCTGACGAGTACGGGTATGGAAGATTTCCCGCGTTTCTTACCGGATGGCGATATTGTTTTGCGAGCCATTGAGACAGAGGGGAATTTTATTTATCGCGAGAAGCCCGATGGCTCGAATCGCCGCAAGGTGACACCTGACCGCGTACTGGATCCCGTCGGAATATCGACGGATGGCAAATGGGTTGTGGTGGGTGTTCCGAAAGCCGATCCGGAAAGCACAGTGGTTACGAAAGCGTTTGCCCTCGATGGGAGCCAATCGGTGGACGTGTGCGATGGCTATTGCAGCATCTTCTGGGACACTGCCGGACAGTACGCGTACCTGTATTTCGCCACGATCTACGATGGAACGTACGTTCTGCCCGTGGTGCATGCCACTGGTTTGCCGAAAGTCCCGCCGGGCGGATTCGCTCGCGCCGAAGACATCGAGAATGCTAAACCGGTGGTAAAGATCGGTTACCCCGTACAGTCCGGTCATGGGCCAGCGGTGTATGTCTACACCCGCGAAAATACACGACGAAATATTTACCGAATACCGTTGCCATAGCCCTGGCAATTTCTAACAACTTCTGACATCACCTGGTCGCGACGATCGGCAAATCGAGCGCGCTGGGATGCTCCTTGTCGTGATACACGGTGATGTGTGCGACGCGGGCATCTTTGCCGGATTCACCTTCGACGCGTCCGCCGGCGTTGTAGTTCTTTTCCAGATAAATCGAGTTCGGGCAGGTGATCACAAGGCGCAGGCGGCTTCCTTTCGAGACTCGCCGCGAGAACCAGGTGAATCCAGTGAAGTCGTAGCGCTCGATCGAACCCGGTTTCACCGGTTCGGGTTGGCTCAGTGATTTGCGATAGCGCGCCCGCAACTGGTCGGAGGTGAGGATGACACTGCTGCCGTCGGGAAGGATCTCATAGAGATTTACTTCCAGGTCAGTGTCGGGCACGTCGATACCCAACCAAAGGGCGAGCTTTACGTATCCGGATACTTCTGTCGCTTCCGTGAACGGCTCGCTGTGATAGACGGCGCCGTTGCCGAAGAGGTTCAAGGCGTAGCGCTGGTCGGTATAGGGCTTAGCGATATCTTCCTGCTCGAGTTCCTCGCCGGGTCGAAGATCGCGCGGATCATAGGTGTACTTGTCGGGAGCGGAAATCGCGGCTTGGGTTGACAGTTGGCCGGAGTGAACCACGTCGCTCGCGACACTGTTCTGCGAATTCAAAAAGAGGACGCGGCGTTCGGTGGCAATCGCATCGAGGCTGTCAGCATACTTCCAGTTCTCTGCGCCCGGGCCGACGACGTAATAGGCGACATGCTTTTTCAGGAAATCGGGTTTGGAACCGGTCTTCATGGTCCAGTCGTACCACTGGCGGTGAAGATTGTTCATGTCGAGCAGGCTGGCGTCGCCGAACGTCAGGCCGCCAACCTCTTTCTTTGGGGTCCGCGTGCCGGCATGGTCCCACGGCCCGATGATGAGGTAATGGCGATCTTTCGCGGCGGCATTTCCGTACTTCATGTGCTCGAGGTAATAGGACATTGCGCCGGGCTGATCGCCATCGTAGTCGCCGGTGATCGTGAGGATAGGGACATTCATCTTGGCGTACTGGGCGGGGTTAGGAGCAAGGGCTTGCCAGTAGCTGTCGTATGTCGGATGCTGCAGCCATTTCTGGAAGACAGTGGATGTGTCGCCGACAGTTTTGTCGAGGGTCTCGTAGGGAGCCTGTCGTTTGTAGATGTCGGTGAATTTCTGAGTCCAGAAGGAGCCTTCTCCGAAAAGATTCGCATTCGGCGTGCGCCCGCTGGTAAACGTGAGCCACTGCATGACGTAGCTGGGCCAGATTCCGCGGAAGAATGGGAAATCAACACCGGCGTGCGCGGCGGCTACCGGCACCACAGTGACGAGATGCGGAGGAAGCTCTTTGAGGGTTGCCCATTGATCGTAGCCGGCATAAGAGCCGCCCCACATCGTTACTTTTCCGTTCGACCACGGCTGCTTAGCGAGGAACTCGACGATGTCATAGCCGTCATGAGGTTCCTGTACGAAGGGATCGAAGGTTCCGCCGGAATTACCGCGGCCGCGGACATCCACCAGGACAAAAACGTATCCGTGCTGCGCGAAGTAGTAGGCGCGCTCGTGATAGCTGTCGGAGATGTACGGCGTCAGGGTAAAGATGACGGGCAGAGGCTCTTTTTGAGCCGCTGGTTTATAGACCGTGCCATTCAGTTCGACACCGTCGCGCACGGGGATCTTGAATCCCCAGATCAGATCGACGGGTTGTGATTTTGAAGTCGCATTCTGCTCGCTTCGCTCACTGGCAGATTCTTCGGATGGTTGTGTTTGCGGCTGGCCGGGAGTTTTTACTTTCACCGGAGCACTGGGCGTGGATTGCTGAGGTTCAGGAGCCGGGGCGGGCGACGGTGTGGTCTGCGGCTGCTGGGCCCAGCCCAGCGAAGCAGTGAGCAGTACGACAACGAGCAGCGATCGCAAGCGCATAGATCTCCTCAGCGAAATAGAAATGAAATGTTCTGTTATACGAGAGCGAGAGCGATTATCAAGGGAGAGAAGGTAGTCGCGCAAATCGGGTCATGCAAGATGTAAAAATGCTCGGGGCCGAAGGATAGGCAGACGAATGGGGCGTGTTTCTACGATTGAATGGAAGTAGGGCTATAATGAGCGACCGGAGGGAAGTATGAGACTTCGGAACCTCCTGCTCGTTGCTGCATTCGTGTCAAGTGTTTGTCTCGCCGGCCTGGCGCAGACAAAAGTGGATGCCACAGATCTCGTATCCAATAACACTGCCGCGTCTGTTCCTGACCAGGCACAGAACGCGCGTCTTCCGCTGCGGCGGACGTTGAATCTTCCTGAAAATGACAGAGTATGCCTGAAGCTACGCACGTACGTGGTGCGGCGAGTGGATCCAGTGTCGGATGTCACCCGCCTGCACAGTTATTCGACGTGCCAGCCGGCGTGGAAGTTCGAAACGCGCAGTGCCGTCCAGCATGAATCTTCCCCGAGCGATCGGCCGCTCAGCTACTGATAGCTGGTCGTGCAGGGCAGCGAAGGAGTGGTCTGTCCCGGTGTGAACGTGTTGATCGTTGAGTCCTGCACGAAGACCCACTGCCCGTTGTTATTTACATAGTGTTTCCAGTCATAGAGACCTACCCCGTACCCCAAGCTGAAAATTTCCATATCGCCGCAGTTGTAGGAAGAGTCGCAGTTGTAGCGATAGCGGAAATAACGCGTCTTAACCGTCCCGAGATTGCCGGCGGTGTTGGCCAGCGTTGGTTTCGAGATGGTGTTGATAACGTAATTCAGTTGTCCCGTCTGGTACGACTGGCAGGACGCGTAGAACTGGTATGCGGTCGAAGCAGGGGGAAGCTTGATCGGCGATGGTGCGTAGATCATGGAAACGCAGCGCGGCGACATGGGCAGGTCCTTGGTGAAACGCTTGAAACTGGTGGGATCATTCCAGTTCAGCTCGGTACTGCGATCGTAGATGTACTTGGTGTCGAAAGTTTTTATGTCCCAGGGAAAGCCGGCGGGACTCTTGATCCAAAGGAAATAGCCCTGCGGTGCAAAGGAAGCCTGGAGTTCCGGGACGATGGTTGTGAAGATAGGGTTGGCATTGCCGGGACCCATGAAGTTGTCCGTGCGATTGGGATAACCCATGGCGAAGTAACTCATCATGTCTTCTGTGCCGGCGGGACAAGAGAAAGTTTGTCCGAGGGCCAGAGTAGAGAACAGCACGAGCGCGCATGCGCATGCGAAAAGCTTCAAAGAGATTCTCCTGGGGCGCTCCGTCCGCTAAGCGACGCTAAGTAGAGAAACGCTGAAATGTCCTTGGGGGAGTGTGTTGGCACCATAGGCAACTAACAAAACAGCCTGCAATAAGCGGAATGACTTAGGGCGCTGTGGAAAAGGGGGCCCTAGTTCTGACAATCAGCGTTAGTGGCGGACCATAGAGGTGGGCTTTTTACGACGTTGAGGGGGAGACGGTCTGGAAATTCGAACTGGCGAGGGCTCTTTCGGCTTGCCCACGCCCAGTTCGTAAGAGTCACAAGTGCCGTGGCGATCATGAGCATCGCCGGTCGTCGATCCGGTACGGAGATGAGAATCATAGAGACGGCTTCGCTCCCCAGTCAGGCAATGGACAGCCGTTTGGACACGAAAGGATGACGTGGACGCCGGAACCATCCGCGTTCATCACGGAAATGTCACCGGGGTTCCCGGACAGCGGCCCGCCATTGAAGACAATTTTTCGGCCATCTGGAGAGAAGACCGGATTGCCCGCATTCAAGGTATCCACAGAGGTCAGTTGCTTCAAGTTGGTCCCGTCGACGTTTCCAATCCACAGATCTGTCGGTAAGTCCGTATTCTGGTGGTCGTAGAAGATCATGTGTTGCCCGTCAGGAGACAGGTCACTGCCGCCAGCCTCCAACGCCGGCTGTGTAACCTGCACCAGGTTGGAGCCGCTGGCGTTCATGGTCCACAACGCGGAAATGAAGTTGTGCCGCGTACTGGCAAAGACTATGTGCTTGGCGTCATTCGTGAATTCCGCCTGGAAATCGTCATAAAGAACACTCGTTAATTGTCTGCGGTCTGTGCCATCGGGACGAATGGTAGCGAGATGGTGAGCGCCGAACTTTCCGCCGGCAAAGAGCGTCGAAAACAGAATTCGCGAACCGTCTGGTGACCAATGAGGAAAGATGTTCTCAGTGCCATCGTGCGTTAGTTGCATCAGACCCGTGCCGTCGGCGTTGATGATGTAAAGTTCGGTGGCTCCGGTCATGTCATGGCAGAACACAAGCCGCGTGCCATCGGGCGAGTAGTCCTGGAACCAGGCAAGATTGCCCGTGGGCGGCAGATTGGTGATCTGAAA
This sequence comes from Terriglobales bacterium, assembly GCA_051984555.1. GTDB lineage: Bacteria > Acidobacteriota > Terriglobia > Terriglobales > Acidobacteriaceae > Gp1-AA122. The sequence continues at coordinate 5,104 of JBPYEW010000020.1, forward strand.
CAAGTCGGTGCCGTCCGGCTTGATTGAGTACAGTTGCCAGGTGCCGCTGAAATCCGCGGTAAAGGCGATCCTTCCATTTTTTCCGGGATAAGTAGCGAATGCAGAAGCTGCCGCCAACACAATCGCGGCCAGGACAATCAGGGATCGGATCGGCGAAGACGAGAATAGTTTGCAGGTCGACATGTTGCCTCCTTCACAAAGGATGGGAATTGAGCTGCTGTCAGCGGGAACTGGAGTACTACTCGGCGGCCACTCCCCACCGAGGCACCGAGCCGCCCTCTTCGATTTTCCGCAGCTGCGGCTTCGACACATGTTTTAGCCGTGCTTTGGTGTCCTTAGGAAAGACGGCGATGGCATGCGGCTGCGATCCGTCTGCTTTCATGATGTAAATCGCGGAGGTGCTAAGGTCTGGTGAATCGCGCTCGAAGACGATCATGGTTCCGTCAGGCGAGAACGCCGGGTTGTGGTCATGAGGTGCGTTGAAGTAGTCCAACCCGTTGTCGGTCAGAAAGCGTAGTCCAGTGCCGTCGGCGTTCATCACGGCGATGGTTTCGGGTTGAGGGTTACAGAAGTGAGCGAAGGTGGTGATCTTTGTTCCGTCGGGCGACCAGTCCGGCCGGATCAAGCAAGGATCGGGATCGGTGATCCGCCGCATGTTGCTGCCGTCCGACTGAATGAGGTAGGTGACTCCGAGAAAGCCCGCCACTGTGTCATTCGACAGGATGAATGCGATGGTCTCGCCGTCAGGCGAGTACATCGGACTGCGAGCAGTCGTGTCCTCGTGAAATGCGGTAATCGCCTGAAGTGTTCCACCATCGAGACTGACGGTGTAGATCGCACACGTGTCCTGGTCTCCTATGGTGAGATCGCATCGGCCGAATGCCACCTTGGAGCCGTCGGGAGAGAAACTTGGGCGGTTCTCCGAGAACGTTGTTTCCGCCAGGAGTTGATGCTGGTTGGTGCCGTCGGCATTCATCACCCAAAGCTGCGCGACGCCGTCGGGAGGCGGGAATTCGTTAAACACGATTTGTTTTCCATCCGCGGACCAGGAAGGCCAGTCTGCTGAACTCTCGGGGCCAAGGTGGGTGAGTTGGCGAATGCTCGTGCCATCCGGATTCATGGTGAAGATTTCACCATTCTGCACAAAGGCAATTCGCCCATTCTTTCCAGGAAAGGTGGCAGACGCCGGCGGAGCGGCAAGCAGGAGAAGCGCGCTGAGCGAGCACACCAAGGCGGCAGCACGTATGAAGTGGTTCATGAAGACCTCCAGGAGAACCGGTCGAGGCCGGTTTCTGACCTCTTATCCACACATGCGGAAAAACACGGAAACAACGATCAAAAATATTTTGTCTTTTCACGGATCGATTTCAGACTGGCTATCCGCAAGTGATATTGGGGCCGGAGCAAGGGACCAATCCAATACGCTGAATGAGATCTTTTGAATGGACGACAGCGTTGTAAAATGCCGCAGCTTCATGCTTGGGGTGCTTTCGCAGAGGTATGTCCTCGAATCACAACGTGACCGAGCTCCTGGTTCAATGGGCGCAAGGGGACCAGCAGGCGCTGCGCGATCTCACGCCGATTGTGTACAAGGAGCTACGCGTCCTTGCATCCAGCTACCTGCGAAAAGAGCGCCAGGGACACACGTTGCAACCGACTGCGCTTGTGAACGAAGCGTATCTCCGCCTGGTCGACAACAAGTCACCGAACTGGCAGAATCGCTCGCATTTTTATGGCGTGGCGGCGAGATTGATGCGTCAAATACTTGTCGATCACGCCCGGCGACGATATGCGGGTAAACGTGCGGGGCAAACGATATCTCTGGAAGAAGCGGTTACTTTGCAGCCGGAACGCAGCAGCGATCTTGTCGCGCTTGATATGGGCCTCGAGGCTCTGGAGAAGATCGATCCGCGTAAGTGCAAAGCGGTGGAATTGCGCTACTTCGGTGGATTCTCGATCGAGGAAATCGCGCTCGCTCTGGACGTCTCGCCCATCACCGCGCGGAGAGATCTGAGAATGGCGGAAGCGTGGCTCCACAATCACATGCAGGCCAAATAGGTGACGCTTGAACCCAGAACGTTGGGTGCAAATCGAGGACCTGTTCCACCGTGCCGCCGAATGCGATCCGGAACAGCGTACTGTTCTGCTCGATGAAGCTTGTGGAGGCGACTCGGAATTGCGGGAGCAGGTCCAAGCGCTGCTCTCTTGCGATGATGGCGCCGGCGATAACATGCAGGCTGCAATTCGCACAGAGTTTCAGGCGGCAGCGTTCTCGCTGTCGGGGCAAGCTGTATCTCACTACAAAATTATCAGCGGCATCGCCGGTGGCGGGATGGGCACGGTATACCGGGCTGAGGACATTAAGCTTGGCCGTGCCGTCGCTATCAAGTTTCTTCCGGAAGAGTGTGCCGGGGACCCCGCGGCGTTACAACGGTTCGAGCGCGAAGCGCGTTCAGCCTCATCGCTGCAACATCGAAATATCTGTCCTATTTATGAGTTTGGAGAACACGAAGGCCAGCCTTTTCTGGTGATGCCGCTGCTCGCGGGCGAAACTCTACTGGACGCGATTGTCTCTGCTCATAGCAAGCCGCCGTTCACCACGCCTGCGTTGATAAGCATCGCGATCCAAATCGCAGATGGATTAATGGCAGCACACAGCCAAGCGATCATTCATCGTGACATCAAGCCCGCGAACATCTTTGTCACAGTTGACGGCGAGGTGAAGATCCTGGATTTCGGTCTCGCCAAACTGGCAGAAAACGATGCGAAATCCAGCGAAACTGTCGAGAGAACAGCGAGTGAGCTGACCAGCATTTTTCTCAGCCGGGCGGGCACCGCGATGGGGACGGCGGGATACATGTCGCCAGAACAGGTGCGCGGCGAAACGGTTGACTCGCGTACGGACATATTTTCATTCGGGCTGGTTCTGTACGAGATGGCCACGGGCAAACGCGCCATCCTGGGAGAAACGGGCCCGCAACTGCAGGAGGCCATTCTCAACCAAGAACCGGTTTCCGCGCGCGAGCTTAACCCAAATATTCCCGCGGGGCTCGAACGAATTATCAACAGATGTCTCGCGAAAAACCGGGAGGCGAGATATCAGAGCGTGTCAGAGGTGCGGGCCGACTTATCGAATTTAATCGAGGGCCGAGAGACGTCGCGCCATCTGCGGTGGATTTCCGTCGCGCTGATGATGGTGCTGGCGGGTGGAATTGCGTATTGGGTTCTCCGAGATCGAACGCAAACAACGAGTTCCATATCCGGTCAACGGCTGCGCCAACTCACCACAAACTCGTCTGAAAACCTTGTAAGCGGAGGCATGATTTCGCCCAACGGCCGGTATCTCGCGTATTCAGACGCGAAGGGGTTACACCTGAAGGCGATTGCCGGCGGCGAGACACGAACTATTTCGCTGCCGGACAACAGATCGGCGCAGGGCGTTGAGTGGCGATGTGCAGCCTGGTGGCCGGACAGCAGTGGATTCCTGGCGAATCTGATTCCCGTAGCACGGGATGCTTCCGACATGACGGATGAAGATGTGAGCATCTGGAGCGTAGCGGTTGATAAAGGAATTCCGCGAAAACTGCGATCGAACGCCTTTGCCTGGTCTATTTCGCCACATGGCTCCACCATCGCGTTTGGAACAAACAAGGGCCCTCACGGTCCGCGTGAGATCTGGTTGATGGATGCGCACGGAGAACATGCCTCCAAGCTGTACGAAAGTGGCGACGATAGCTCGATCGGGACAGCCTCATGGTCGGCAGATGGCCAGCGAATCGTTTACGCGCAGGATCAAGGCAGCGAAGTAATGCTTTACAGTCGAGATTTAAATGGGGGACCTCCGGTCTTGCTCGAGCGCCCGCCGGAGATCCGGGACAAGAGAATCGATTTCGGCTTAACTCTGCCGGATGGGCGAACGATCTTTTCGGTAGCGGAAGAGGGCACGATCGGCGGGAGTACCTGCAATTTCTGGTCGATCAAGAATGACTTGCTGACGGGCAAGGTGATCGGTCATCCGCAGCAACTGACGAACTGGTCGGGGTTTTGCATGGACCCGACCAGCGTCACGGCCGATGCTAAGCAACTCGCGTTTCTGAAGATGGCGGGACACCCGACCGTCTACCTTGCTGACCTGCCAGCACAGGGAAAGCGGATCGGGCAACCTCGGCATTTCACCCAGAGTGACAGTTTTGATTGGCCGAGCGACTGGAGTGCCGACAGCAAGTGGCTCATCTTGCATTCCGATCGCGACGGGCAGGAAAGTATTTACAAGCAAGAGATATCGCGGGAAGAACCGGAACTGCTGGTCCACAAGGAACGGCTCGCCAGCAACGTCAGTCCAGATGGCAAGTGGGTTTTGTACCTTCACAATTGGGAAGATAAGGGTCAATCGGCCCGTCAGAAGTTCATGAGGGTACCAATCGAGGGCGGCTCACCTGAGTTGATAGCCGAAGTCGGTCCCGACGTTCGAGGTGTAACCTGCGCCAGGGCACCTTCTTCGTTATGCGTTCTGCTGGAAGAGACGGAAGATCGCAAGGAAGTGATCATCAGTTCGTTTGACGTTATGACGGGACCAGGTAAGACGCTTTGCCAGATACCCCTCAAGTCACGAAGCGGGTCCTGGAATGTGAGTCTCTCTCCTGACGGTACTCGCTTGGCGGTGATTCCCGGAGCAACAAATGTGATGAGAATCTATTCATTGCAAGGCGCGTTGCTAAAGGAGATCAGCGTGAAGGGGTTGGTTAGCCTGATCAACTCGCCATGGGCGCCTGATGGACAGTCCCTTTTCGTTGCCGGACGTATGTCAGATGGGTCTCAGCTTATGCGGGTGGATTTCCAAGGAAGAGCACAGGTGGTGATTGGGAACCACTCGCCCGATGCCCTGTACGGTTTGCCGTCTCCTGATGGCCGTCACCTCGCAGTTCTCGGAATCGCCGATAACAAGAATATGTGGATATTAGAGAATTTCTAAGACAGGCGAGCGCTGTTTCAGAAGCGTAACTCAGCCTTTACCTGAATCATCCTGGCGGCAGTCGCGGCGTTCAGGCCGGAACCGAGAATGCTCGAGGGCGGTTGTTCTGGCCCAAAAATCAACCCAAACGTTGGATCGGAACTCCAGTTATCGGGCGTTGCGAAGTTGGGGTGATTGAAGGCGTTGAAAAATTGAAAACCAATGGCAAGAGTGCCTGCTTCCCATCCGGGTATCCTGGTGTTCTTGATAATAGCGAGGTCGGCGTTGAAATAAGACGGCCCGCGAAATCTGTTCCGGCCTTGCGAGAACGAGACGACGGGTCCGCCACAAGGTCCCGACGCAGCCGGGAGATGGCCAGCATTGAAGTCGGTTTCGCAGGTCGCCTGGATGAACCGCGCGTGGGGATTAGGACTAGTCGCGCCGTTTGAGTCCGCAAAGAACTGCGACGGCAAACACGGCTCTGCATTCAGGATGATGGTGGCCGCTTCGCCGCACGTCGACTGGGTGGACAAAGGTCCGACAGGAACGGCGTAGATCTGGCCGAAATAATTGTTGCGCTGAAGATTCCCCGATTGCGCCATATCGAAGACTGTGTAAGGGAATCCAGTGCGCGCGAAGACTGTTCCTGAAACCTGCCAGCCCTTCAGCAATACGTCAGGGCCATGACCAGCGAAAGCAGCTTTCAAAGGCAATTCCCAAACGTAGTTCGCATTGAGGGAATGACGTACGTCGTACTCGGCCGGACCATAAGCTGCCCGCAGATTCGAGGGATCCTGGGGAGATAGCGAACTTCCGAGGGTAAAACTCCAAATGCCGGAATTAGAAACTTCGTCCAACGCGTGTCCGTAGGTATAGTTCAGTCCGATCAGGCCGCCGCCTGCGCGACTGAACTGATGCCGGAAAGATGTCACCATGCCGTTGTAGTTGGAGACTGCAATGGTCGCCAGGTGTTCAACCTCACCGAAACGAGGATCGCTGCACGGAGGTACGGGTGGGCTGCTGCAGGGCGCCGGGGGTAGCGATCCGAAACCAAAAGCATTTGCACTCGGATCTCGGACCAACTCATGGATTCCGTGGTGGCCGAAATATCCCACGTTTAAAGATGTTCTTGTCCCGAGCGCTTGCTGCCACTCAAGACTCCACTTCTGGTACTGCGGGCGGTGCATTTGTCGTTCTGCTGACTCCACCATAGGCGGTGCGAAGTTCGGAATTTGTGATTGCATCTGGAGTAGCGTCGCGCCAGCAGCAAAGCCGTCCACGAATGCCTTATTCGAAGCGGCGGTATCGCGAAACAAGCTGGTAATCTCGGCGGGCGACAAATTGTCGTTAAACGCGGCGAAACTGTTGTATGCGGGTGGATTGAGCCAATAGTCTTCTGCCAGCGCCTCTTGAAACGGATCATAAAAGATTCCGATCCCGCCTCTCAGGACGCTATTTCTGGTTATCCCGAAGGGCTGCCAGGCGAAGCCGAATCGCGGCGACCAATTGACGAGGTCCAGGTCTGGAAACGCGTGTTCCTGGTTGGCAAGAAGCACTTGATTGTAGGGCAGCGCCGGATCATGGCTGATCTCGGCGAAGGGAGCTTTCAGGCGAGCGAAACAACCATTCTCACAAGAGAAATTTTGACGATGTTCCGCCCGCAGGCCGAGAGTAAGCACTAAGTTCTTCCTCACGCGCCACTCGTCCAGGGCATACGCCTGCATACCACCTAATTGAACGGAGATATCCGGGCGCGATGAGAAGCCCTGCACCAGGGTGGTGAAGTCAACGGATGAAGATGCCTGATCAAAGCCTCCTTCATAGAAGGCCTGAAGCGTTTGCGGGAACAATTGTCCCGTTCCGTTAAAGATGGAGTGATTGAGCCAACGTTCGCGGTCGAAGTTCATCCCGAACGCCAACTTGTGACTACCACTTATCTTCGTAAAATCTTCCGAGATTTGTACGGTGCGGCTGTCGAAACTGTAAAAACCCAAAGAGTTGAAGCTGCCCAGAGCCGTAAAGGTCCCTGGGACGGAGAAGCTCAGGGTGGTTGGGAACGCCGCCAAGCCCTCCCCGGGGTGACTTGGTTGGTAAGCCCAATAATGGTCGGACACTCCGATGAGTAGTTGATTGGCAGTGGAAGGACTGAACGTGTGGGTCTCGACGATTTGGCCTTGCCATCGGTAATTCGTGTAGTCGTTGTCGAAGATGGAACTTATCTGATCATCGAACTGCGCCGCCAGGCCGCCCTCCTGCTGTATTCGCAAGAAGACGCGGTCCTTCGCACTCATGTTCCAGTCCACTCGTCCGGAAGTGAGGGTGTCATGGCTGGGCCGGCCGCGAGTATCAACAACATTGCGTGCGCACGCATCGGTCGTTCCCAGACCATTGGGCCCAGTAAATCCTCCGCACCCGAGCGGATCGATAAATCCCCCAGGCTGCGCGGAGGCAGCGCCCGGCGTGCCGTCATACAACCGGAAGATCTGTTTGTAGAAAGCATCGGACGCGGACTGCGAGCCAAACTTCGTGTCGATGTTTTTCAGCGTTGCCTGTTCGAATTTCAGGCTGGGAATGACGGTTAAGAATACCTGCGGGATGGTCAGCCGCAGGCCCTCGGTGTCAAAGAAGAAAAAGAGCTTGTCTTTTTTAATGGGGCCGCCGAGCGATCCTGCCCATTGATTTGCGATGGAGAACGGCCGGGGAGTGCCAAATCCATTGGCGAACCAATCGTTCGCATTCAAGACGCGGCCGTTCCAGTAATACTGCGCATTTCCATGGAAGGCATTCGCACCGGATTTACCTACATAGTTGATGTTGCCGCCCGCCACGCCTCCAAACTCTCCGGAGTAACCTGTCGTCACGACTGTAGCTTCTTCAACCTGATTCGCGCCCAATGTGATGCCGAGAGCACCACCGCGGACGACATTGAGGGTGTTCTCCGTGAGGCTCATGCCGTCCAAGGTGAATCCGTAGGAGAAGCCTGACATGCCTAGAATGGAGAATTTGCTGAGAATACCTCCATCCGTATTCATGACTGCCCCAGGTGTGGTTTGAGCGATGTAGGTCAGATCGTTGCCAGGATTCGGGACCTCCGAGACCTGTTTCTGCGTCACGGTCGCGGAAACATCGGCATTCTCCGCCTGCACAACCGGTGATTCATCCTGTACCACAATGTCGTTGCGAGCTGTCTCGATCTGCAGAGCTAGGTTTAGTGTGAGTGGTAGACCGACTTGGACCGAGACCGTGCGCCGCTCGCGCTCGAACCCGGCGTGTGTAACCTCGACGGTGTAATAGCCCGGCCGTAAAAAGAAGAAATGATAAACACCCTCACGATCGGTGCTGGCGGATTCGCTCCACCCTTTTGCGCTATCTTTGAGCTCGATCGTTGCACCGGGGATAACTGCGCCGCTCTGGTCGACAACGACCCCCGCCAATGCGCCCGTGGTCGCGGTTTGTGCCTGGCCGATGTTGACAGACAAGACTAGTACTAACGAAATGACGAAACAGGTTTGCGGCCCCAAGCGCATCCAAAACCCACCGGATCCTTCAAACCCCAGAATCGAATCCGCAAATCATACGCTCGAATAAGTGGCGAGGGCGCGTATATTTCCGGGGCGCTCTGCTGCCTGCTTACTCGCAAAAAGCTCGTGTGCTTGCCGGAACGCAGCTCAGACCCGGGCAGCACTGTGCTCCCGGCATGCACTGCATTCCTTTCGGAATGCACCTGCCGGACGAGGACGTGAAGTTGACTACGTCGATAGTGCTTGTCTGACTTGGCGGAGATGCATCATCGGTCACTGAGACCGACATGTTGTAACTGCCCGCAGTAGTCGGGGTCCCCGAAACTTGTCCAGTGGCAGGATCGATGGCCAATCCCGGCGGCATGCTTAAGCCGTTCCAGGTGTAGGGCGGTACGCCGCCTGCAGCGGTGTAGGTGAAACCGCCAAATACCTGTCGAATCGAAAGACAATGATTGGGAGAGAATGAGCGGCAGGGCGGCAGCGTACGACATGCTCCGTTCGGAGGACACGGAGTACATACCAGGTGCCAACCAAGAACTGGACTCCAGGAACAGTTCCAGTAAGTTGTCGTCATCGGTCCATAGTTGACGCCGACAGTCCCATTAGGAGGAGTGCCCGATGTGATGGTCAGCGCCGCTAACCCGGCAATTGCGATGGTGTAGTCCGCCGTAACTTGGGACGCGGGTACCTCCGAGTCGGTTACGCTCACGGCGACGTTGTATGTCGCGCCCATTTGCGGAGTGCCCGATATCAGCCCAGAAGAAGACAAACTCAGTCCTGCCGGCAACGACGAGCCCGCTTGCGCGGACCACGACCATTGATACGGTGGTGTTCCGCCGGATGCCGACAGAAGAAAACCGGGTCCCGCATAAGACGTTCCAACGCTGCCACCGGGCGGCGTTGATGAATTGATAGCCAAGGTCGGTGGAGGAGAGGTGGTCCTGGTAGCGACACTTGAGTTGCTCGCGCCGCAGCCTATTAACGCGATCAATGCGATCAATCCCAGTGCCGTCATCAGGTGCTTATTCATAAATCCTCCTTCAACCTGCTACTTACTTATGCGGGAACCCGGGTCGAAATCGATCATCCGGTGCCGGTTCTTGCTAAGCGTCACCGTTCCGGCCAATGACTTTCTCGTCCGGTGAGTGGAGTAACGCGACGCTGAAGTTGGGTACGTTTGCCGAAGCTGGAGACCCGCATCGACGCTGATGGGGCGGCGACGGTGCTCACGCAGGCGTCACCGTCCTGGCAAGGGATCAGCAGGACGATATGACCGAGATCTTCATCGTCGATGGGCGTCACTCCGAGGGGGACAGACTTGGCAAGAATCTCGCCGCGATCGTTGATGTTGAATGCATTGGTGATCTGAAGGCCGGTACTGGACGGAACCAGCGCGTTCAAATCCTGCATGGGAGCGCCTTCTTGCCAAACGAAGGCGTGCAGGAAGTTATGGCAATCGGACGAGCCTCCGACGATGACTCCTTTGGAATTGATAGCTCTGCCACGACTGCAGGCGTCCCCATCAACCGTTCCGAGATCCAGGATCTTGCCATTTTTCCAGCGCACAGCGTCGTGAATGCCGGGTGCGGGTAGATCGGCGGAACCGGCAATTTCTCCGGCGTCATTGAACCAGATCGCCTCCGAGTTATCGCCGCCCAGAGTGCCGAGATCGGTCATCTTCCCGCTTCGCCACAAAAACGCGTGGGCGATTGCATCCCCAGCCAGATTGGACTGCCCTATGATCTCGTGCCGGGCATTGATGCATTCCGCAAACCCGTTAGTGCCACCCAGAGTGCCGAGATCGGTCATCTTGCCGTGGTCCCACAGGTAGGGATCGAAGGTAAAGTTTCCCGTGTCTGGGTCTGCCGTGGCGCTGGTTACCGAAGCTCCCCAAACCATTCCTTCCGGCTGATGGCTGCAAGTGGCGCCAGGAAAAGTATCTTTTCCACCGAGTGTTCCAATGTCGAGCTTCTGCCCGTTTTGCCAGATAAATGTGTGGGTGGGAAAACCAGCGAACCCGAGGGGATCAGGTTCTGTATTGATCGTCGAAAACCCGATTGCTTGCCCAGAATCGTTCACGAAGATTCCGAGACTCTCCGTGCCGGAGCCGAGCGTGCCGAGGTCGATGATCTTTCCGTTCTTC
>JBPYEW010000021.1:0-15162 GCA_051984555.1 Terriglobales bacterium
TGGATGTCTGGGGCTATCCAGGCGCGGGTACCCTGAGCGAGTCTTCCGCAGCTCACTGCTGGCGATTCGGTTCCCGAATAACCACGCCTCCAGGTGCCATCGTTTTGGAGTTGGTAGTCTTGGCCTCCACTGCGCACAACAGCGATGTTCAAATCAAAATCTTTCTCGGGCTGGTGGATGATTGTGTGGGTTATGCGGCGAAAGCTATCGTTTGCGCAGCTGAGATAGGCTTCTTGTTCAGTATGTTGCGAGGGAATATCGGATACCATCGTCAGGTGGGCTGACTTGATGGTCTTGAGCGCATCGAGACTACGGTGGAACTCGGCATCACCAGCAGGAGGCAAAACCAGCGCAGAGAATACCCAGCCGACGAGTACGATTGCGACTGCAAGCCGCGCCAGGAGCCAGGTCCAGAATCTCATCTTGCCGGATCCAATCCGCCACCTCAGGCGGCGAGTTGTCAAGAATTGTGGCTATATCGCTGATGATAGGCGGTTCCCGAGGGCTGAGGAACTTACGTTCGTAACCAGTGAGTGAGTCAACTGCGGCGCTCTAAGCGGCAGAGAGGGCGAGCAAGGTCAGCTCAATCTTGTGACGGAGGTTGCGGCAGACGGGCCCGGTTCATCATCTCTTCATGTGCCACGATTTCAGCATGTTCACGTTCCCAGTCGGCACGAAGCATCATTCTCCGGATTCCGAAACGTGTTTCCCGGCGGGCGTCATCGATCCGGATAAGGACCTCGTTTTTCTCAAGCCGAAAGACCATTGGCTCATCCAGAGGGAGGATGGGCGTCGAGCTCTTAGCAACAATGTCGTAAACAACCTTTTGGCTCACCAGCGTATATTCTGGACAGAGTTCACCTGAAGATCGACTGGGCGCACCAGACAGCGTCTCTACAAAGCCTCGATGAGTAGATACGCAATCGGCCATCTCCATTCGTACGACCGTCGCGGTCTGATTCGGCCCCGCCCAGGCAACCAGTGACAATCCAAAGATAAGCGACGTCAAGCGAGCTGTGTTCATTGTCTTCCCCGATAATCGGCAGACTTGTTTTGGTTCGGTCACCCTCAGTCAGTCCGCTCCACCGTAACCGCCAATTGTTTGGTATCTACTCCGCCCGAAAGCAGTTCCACACTGGCTTCGGGAGCAAATGATCACCTACCAAATGGGCGTACAGCTTTTGACGTAGCGATCTGGGACCACCTGCTGCCTTTTGAAGACTCGTGCCCATGCGTCATATACCGCCGACAACACCGAGTCTGCGGCCTCGATCGCATGGTGGTCTGTGACTAGGGCGTCGATTAAGTGACATGGGTAACCGCGATCCTTGAAACCCTAAGAGGTTGCCGGTCATTCGCTAAAGGTGTGACGCCAGTCACAGACGTTCGTTCGGCTGGAGAACAGACTGCAAGCATGAAGCAGAAGACAATCCTCCTGATGACTTCACCGCACTACAGCGATAGCGTCGTCAGCATACTTACATTTTCTTGTGTAGTCGGCGTGCTGTATTGGGTGATCCGGCTAGGATGCGGTGCCGCACTGCGAGTCATTGCAGGTCACTGATCGAGAAGCGCTGCGTGTCGAGGCAAGCGTTCTGTATTGAGCCAGCGCAGCAAAGCTTACTGCTCCAGATCACTGCTGGAGGTTCCCAAAAACGTCTCGTAGAAGTTGAGTAGTTCGGGCGGCGGGATCTCTTCGAATCTGCTTCTCTTCCTGACCCAGGGTATAAAACAGGCCATCCAGAGTCTTGCCAACGACGTAATCGTCGAAGTTGAAGCCTTGTGATTTCAACAGCTGTGAAGCAACAGGGTTCTTCATCACTTGGTTGTACTGCTGGATCACGCCAACCCGCTGCATGGCATCATGCACGATCGGCTTGAACGCGGTAGCAAGGTCTGCAGAACTCTGACGCCGGAAGTAGTCCGTCGCTGCATTGTCACCGCCGGTAAGGATTCCCCTGGCATCATCGATAGTCATTTTGTAGACGGCATTAAGGAAGATCTGTTTGGCGAGCGGAGTAGCCTGCTCGGCGGCACGGTTCATTCCGACCTCGAGTTGGTCCAGCTGTGGGCCCATCCCCAAAAGTCGCATGCCTTTGGCAGCTGTGCGCATTTTCTCTGGCAAGAGTATTTTGATTGCTTCGTTCTTCAAAAAACCATCGGGACGGCCAGTGGAGGCCACTGCTTTGCCCGTGCTCACCTTCAAAGCTTCCTTGAGGCCCGCCGTGATCTTGTCATTGCTAAGATTGGCCGGACTATTCCTCGACTTTGTGATTGTCTGCCAGACCTGATCGAGCGGAGACTGAGCGAAAGCACCAGTCGCAAAAACGAATATCAATAATATGTATGTGAAAGCTGTTCGCATTGCAGACTCCTCATATTCCACCTTTACCTAATGCCTGGCAAAGCGATAGTGACCGTTGTTGGAGCCGATGTCCTGCGCGAGGCGTTCGAGTATGTGATATTTGCCGTGGACATCCCAAAACATTCCCGTAAATTTCAGTGCGAAAGGCGTAGCCAGATTCGCCGCCAGGCCGATAATCTCTGAGGCCAAGTCTGACCCCGAGGTTGAACCGATAGGATTCATCGTTCGATCCAGCACCGATCGGCAAAGCGCACCACGTTCGGCGGGCGGGTCTTCCCCGTCCCAGTTCCCGGCGGCGCAGGAAACGGCCATCTCCGTGATGCTTCCTGCTTTAAGCTCGGTGGCCAGATGAGGGTCCTTCAGTTTCAAATTCCAGGTCTTGGCTAAATCAATCGCATTCTTCGCGTCGGAGTTCTCCTCGACTTTATTGATCCACTCGATGCTCGCCGCGACCGCCGTATTCACGGCAAGCTGTTGGTGCGCGAGATCGGAGGTGTCGTCTCCACGTGCTGGCACTGCGCCGACATTGTGGTACGGAGCTTGCGCCACCATTGGCTGACCCGGGTTTTCGTATTCGCGATACATGAGTCGCGAATTGTCATGGTTCATATGGGTGTGGGTATTGCGGGCACTCGCGAGTGGAGGATAGATCCCGGACTGAATTCGAAAAGGCCACTGGTCTGGGTTGTTGTGCTTGCTGCGGAACTCAAACCAGGTAGGAGCCCGCAGTTCCCCAGAGGGAAGTGTCACAGTTTTCACATCCGTCTTATCGAAGTCCTGATGCACCCAATCGGAATGGCTGTAGAAGTCCTGCACGGAATGCAGTGAGGCGCCGAGAGTGACAAGAGTAAGAACCTTGCGCGTGCGCTCATCGCCTTTCAACTTGCCGAAATCGCCCAGGAGCTTTTGCGTGCTCTTCAGCAGATGCGCGAATAGAAAGTCGAAATCGGAGTTCCGCTGGAAGTCGCCATTCAGGTTGTCGAAGTGCAGGTAGATGGCTGCGCCACGGACTTGCGGATTGTTAGCCTCGTAGTCATTCAATGCCTGCAGTTCTCGGCCCTTCAGGCCTCTCGAAGCATACTCCGCGACTGGGCCAAAGAAATCGGGAGAAAAGTCTCCCAATTGTGTGATTTTCCATGCGTCTTCAGAGAACCCGCTACTCTGACCCGCTTTCTGCGTGCATTGTGAATGCCAGTAGGTGTCGAATCCAGCAGCGGGAGAAATCAGCAGTGAAGCCAACGCGATAAGAACCAAAACTTTGCGTGCCATCCTTATCCCCGTACTCCAAACTACGCCCAGCGGACGTCCATCGCAAGGTGCGCTTCTCGAGTGAATGCCAATCTGAATTCGATAGATCCGGGGGGTATCAACTCTGCTTCCGATGTACTTCTGATAAATGATTTCCACTGGTGCCGAGGCTAAACTGTGCTTTCAATCACAAGCTTGGGGCAATGGCGGAGCAGAACCTTGGGTTGTGCAGCTGTTGCCCTGAACCGCCGTACGTTTGATTGGAGAACTCCCCCATGTCACTGAAGAAACTCGCTGCACCGTTTCAAAAGCTGTTTAACAGAACGCCCGAACCTCTTACCGCCGAAGAGTGCATCATAGTTCAACGCCTCCGTGAACTCATGGAGGTTACGGCGGGAGGCGCTCAGGAAGAGCCGAGCGCGGCCCCAGCCGGCGCCCAATTTAGCCGCTGATTTCGATGTAACGAATTTCACTTGCGCCGGATCGACGCCTCGTTTTCAATGGGCGAGCTGAACTTTCCCTGTCCTCCGCTCATCATGGAAAACGCTTTGCCTCGCGTCCTGGCTTTGCTCGCTCTTATTGGTCTTGCTTCCTCAATGCCTGCGATCCAGGCCGCGGCACAGCAGCCGGCGAGCGAAGCTCCTATCATTCGAAAAGTCGAACCGCCGAATTGGTGGACTCACTTCACTCCTGAAGTGACATTACTGCTCACCGGCGAGAATCTGGGCAAGGCGCAAGTCCGCAGTGCAAATCGTGGACTTGCAGTGTCCGGAAGCCAGTCGTCCCAGAACGGCCACTATCTTTTCGTCCACCTCACGATTGCCGATACCCTCGACCCGGGTACAGTTCGCCTGGCCGTGCAAACACCGCACGGGTCCGCCACCATCGAGTTCGGCATTTTGAGCCGACCAGCGGAGACTAAATTCAAGTCGATAACCTCGGATGATGTCATTTACCTGATCATGCCGGATCGATTTGCCGATGGCGATTTATCGAATGACAAACCTCCGGGATCCACAGGGATTTATGACCGCTCGCAGCCGAAGGCCTATCACGGAGGAGATCTCCGGGGCATTCGAGAGCACCTTGCCTATCTTCACGATTTGGGCGTCACGACATTGTGGCTGACGCCTGTCTGGAAGAACACGGACTCTGACTACCACGGCTACCATGTGGTCAACTTCTATGCAATAGACGACCATATGGGATCGCTTGCCGAGTATCAGGGCCTCATCGCCGATGCCCACAAACTCGGCATGAAGGTCCTCATGGACTACGTCGCGAACCACGTTGGGCCTTCTAATGCATGGGCCAGTGATCCACCAACAGCAACTTGGTTGCACGGGTCGCCGGCGCAACATCTTGATCCGGCGTACGTGTTTAGTGGCTTGGTTGACCCGCACGCGCCACCCCGGTTCTCTCGAGCCACGCTGGAAGGCTGGTTTGCCGGGAAACTTCCTGACATGGATCCGGACGATCCCGATCTTGGCCAGTATCTCGCGCAAAATGCTCTATGGTGGGCCGAGTCGGCACATCTGGATGGCTTTCGGCTGGATACGTTTCCCTACTCCTCGCGGCAGTTCTGGAGCAGGTGGCACGCGCAAATCCGAAAAACCTACCCGGCCATGGAAACAGTTGGGGAGGTCTGGGATCACGATCCAACGGTTACTTCGTTTTTCGCCGGAGGCCGGAAGGAATTTGACGGAGTAGATGCCGGCGTATCCACGCTTTTCGACTTCCCGCTTTATTTCGCTTTGCGAGATGTGATTAATAAGGGCGACTCCGTGCAGAAGTTAATCGATGTGCTGCGGCAGGATTCGCTGTATCCAGATCCCGCAAGGCTGGTCACCTTTATAGGCAACCACGACACAAAGCGTTTCATAAGCGAAGACAACAGCGGCCCCGGAAAACTCGAGGCGGCATTTGGGTTACTGCTCACGATGCGCGGCATACCCCAGATTTACTCCGGAGACGAACTCGGCATGGCCGGCGGCGACGATCCTGACAACCGGCGAGATTTCCCAGGGGGCTTCCCCGGAGATGCCAGGAGTGCTTTCCTAGCGAGCGGGCGCACTCCCGAACAACAAGAGATCTTCCACTATGTGCAATCGTTGCTGGAACTCAGGAAGTTGCATCCCGCCTTGCGGGAAGGCAAGCAATGGCACATAGGCTGGGACGATTCTTTCTACGCTTTCGTTCGAAAGTCCGGGAACGACGAGCTGCTTGTCCTTTATAACAACTCAGATTCGCCGCGGTCTCTCACGATCCCTGTTTCAGACACTCCGTTACAACAGAAACAAGAGTTGCAAACGATTTTTGGGAATTCGGCAGCGACGCTGGTCGAGCATGAAGTCCGCACGAGCCTGCCGCCGAAGGCCATCGCGATTTTCCTTGTGCAGTAAATACGGCGAAGATTTGCTCGTTTTCGGGAGATAAGCGAAGCGGTGATCCCGGACTAAGCCGCCTGGTCGGGGACGTGGAGCAGTTCCCGTATCTTGTCCAGAATCACGCTAGGAGAAATTCCCTTTCGAACAAATGCGTCCACGTGGGATTGGGCATCACGCGGCAGGTCAGTCACGCCGGAGAACATCAGAATGCGGACGTCTGGCTTTATTTGCTTCATGGTAGCCGCGACTTCGCCGCCATCCCTGTCCGGCATAACGTAATCGAGTAAGACGAGATCGACCGGGGAGACGGCAAACAGTTCGAGCGCCTCTTGTGCGGTTCGGGCGGTGGTCACGGAGTACCCCGCGCTCTGCAGGTAGAGACACCACCCGGCGAGCGATGTTTCATAGTCATCGACACAAAGGATCGTGGGTTTGCTCATGTCGGCAGCTAAGTACCGGGGGCGTCAGTATAGGCCAAAAACTACCCCAGATCAACGAAAACGGTGACGGTTACTGCGACCGACTGAGGAACTTGCACGCGCCACCGATTGCTTCCGCAGCAGCAATGGTGGGGTCTATGAATTCAAACCCATAGCGGGTTCCGGCCCGATCGCGGACAACCGCTTTGACCTCCACGCTCGATTGGGCAGGTGGAACGGCGAACTGCAAAAGCACGGATGCACCGACTGCCCACTCTGCGTGGAAAACTCCGGAAATGCCGCCTTGGCTGAGATCCAGGGTGCGGCTGCGCACCAGGTTGGCTGCCTCTGTGGGAAGCACGCGTATCTCGGAGTCGAAGAGAAATCGGGGATGACGGCGCGTATGAGGTCTCTTCGGCGGTCTTTCTTGCATTTTTTCTGAGGCACTTCTTACGCGTTTCGCAGCATCGCACGCGCATCACGAGAATTGATGCCGGCTACATTCCAGAAAAACCATCCGACCCGCGGCCCTGCCAACTTCCCCATGGCGATCAACGAGCGCGTGGGCGGCTTTTGCAATCCTCGCTCCCAGCGCGAAATTGTCATCGACGAGCAACGCAAACGCTTGCCGAATTCCGCCTGGCTAAGCTGTAACCGCCTACGCAACTCTCGAATCTGTCTTGCCCAGGTGGGCAGCGGTTTACAGATGTATAGCCGTGTCTTCCCCACAGCAACACGGTAGCAAACCCCGTGCATACCAGCCCATAGCACGTCCGGGCTAGCATCTCAAATCTAATGAGAACTCGTGCCGCGGAGTCGCGTTACGCAGCATCCTTGCGCTTGCGAGATGTCCGGCTTGCTTCGAATCGGTTTTGTCGCAACCAGGTCGAACGAATCGTCTGCGCTCGCTTGTCCAACGCCGAATGCAGCTTGCCAACAAGATCATGGCGTTTTTGTGGATCGAGTTCCCGAGAGATTTCGTTGACGACCCTTTCCCATTTCTCGTTCTCCGTCATGGCCCACCCTCGCCCGAGAGAAGTTGCAGAACTTTATAACATTTCCGTTATTCAAGCAATATCCATGAGAACGCCTTCTTCATGTCGGGGGCGCTGAAAATCTCATGCTTGATTCGAGGAGGAGGATTGGCCTTCATGAACAACGGTTTGACCAAGTTGCGGTCGTTTGGACTGGTCCCACGGGATTCGGTGGAAAACCCGGACAGGAACATACCTTGGACGTCGCAAGTAAGAAGCTGTCGAATCCGAACAGATTGACGAAGCGCTTGTTGCAAACGCCTGCCCAGATGCCCCCCTGCGGGCCCTGATGGTGACAACCGGCGGCAACAATTCTTCATCTCAGCGGTGACTTTGCCTGGACTGAGTGACTGCTTGAGAGTTGCCCTTATAGCGCCGCCTTTGATCTCTGTGCCCCCGGCCGATTACGGAGGAACGGAGTTGTTCGTAGCACATCTTGCTGTGGCTCTGCAGCAAGCCGGGATCGAAGTCGTGGTCTATACAAACGGGGATTCCAGCGTCGAGGTAGAGCGCCGTTGGATTTACGAGCACTCGCGGTGGCCGATCAAGCACGCCGAACACTCCGTCTTCCGCGACGTGAATCACACATCCTGGGCCGTCCAGGATGCCAAAGACGGTTGCGATATCGTCCACATTCAATCGCCGCACGCGCTTACGTTTGCGCGTTTCGCAGATCAGCCCTTTGTACTCACGCTCCACGGCCCGCACGAGCCGGAGCTAAGCGAGCTTTATTCCTTCTTCCCGGATGTTCATTACGTGTGCATCAGCCACGCTCAATGCCAGACGGAATCGATGCCACGGATGCACACGGTTCACCACGGCATCGATCTCAGTCAGTACCGGTTAGTGGAGAAGAAGCAGCCATACCTGAGCTTCATCGGTCGTATCGCCCCCTTGAAGGGCACACATGTCGCCATCGATGTCGCGAAACGCACGGGCATCCCGTTAAAGATCGCAGGGGAGATACAGCCGATCAACAAAGACTATTTCGAGCGAAAGATAAAGCCTCAAATCGATGGCAAGCTGGTGGAATACATCGGGGTCGCCGACTTGGCGACCAAGAATGAGTTGCTGGGTAACTCTCTCGCCATGCTGTTTCCAATCCAGTGGAATGAGCCGTTCGGCCTAGTGATGGTCGAGGCGATGGCTTGTGGAACGCCTGTCCTGGCCATGCCGGGAGGTTCGGTTCCGGAGGTAGTGCGGCCCGGTGTGTCTGGCTATATCTGCCGGACGGTGGTGGAAATGTCCAAACATGCGCTGGAGATGAAACTCGATCCTGCAACTGTGCGCCGGTATGTGGAAGAGAACTTTTCGATTTCGCGGATGGCCCGTGAGTACATAGACGTGTACGAGAGCGCGTTAGGCGCCGAAAGCAGAAGAATCGCCTGAGTGACGCAGCGTCGCCGCCCGTTTTGACCCGATTGCACAGCGCCAGGTGCAAGGTGCGGGGCAAGAGACATAACCAGACAGTCCAAATAAGAAATCCTCTGAATAGATGGTTGACATCGGACGAACCTGAGTTGATGATGATCCATCGCTCCACAATCTGCTCGCGTTTGTTGAAGCGATAAATCCACCTCTTTCCCCCGGAGGTTGTCGTGTCACATCTGCTCCCTATACTGTGGACTGACGAATCAGGACAGGACATAGCCGAATATGCCGTGCTGCTTGCTGTGATCCTTGTCATCGTGGTCGGTACCATTCGACTGGTCGGGTCGAACACAAACACGGTTTTTTCTAACGTCGCAAGCGCAATCCAATAACGTTTTCCCTCGATTCTAGCGTCCTGCGCCAGATCGGCGGGGTCGTGTCTTTGGGAGGATCTTTCGTAGTGAAGTTCCGCCTGGCTTTCTGGCCGCTGGCAGTGTCTTACATGTGCTTCCTGGTGTTTGGGAATGCGACGTACGCACCGCAATCGTTTGTCGGCGCTATATTCGGCGCCCTATTGGGCGTTGCATGCGCTTCAGTTTTCTTGCGGCGGGCCAGACGGCACGAACAGCAGGAACTCGCGCGCTTATTGACACCGCGGAACGGACTTTACTGACTCGATTCGCTCCGCCAAACGATGCCGGTCACCCGCCGCTTACGGCAGGCACAATCCAGATCTCGGCTGGAATCTTGAGGGGAGACGTAAGACCGCCCGTGTAGCGGATATTCTCCTCACCGACAAAGATGTTGATGTGCTGTCGAACCTGCCCTTGTTCGGTAGTCACGCGGTCACGCAGACCCGGATACACCCGCCAAAGGGCAGCCAGCGCCGCACCGACCGTCGCCGGTTCCTCTTTCATTTGAACCGTCGCCTGTCCGGCAGTAAATTCCTGCAGCGCTCCCGGGATGTGGAAGGTGATCATCGCTTTCGCCGCCGAGCAGTTTTTCTAGAAGAAGACACCTTGCGCTTCATCGTTGAGCTTCGGGATTGCGCCGGTGCCACGTTCGCTTTCCGGTTAACTTTACGTCCGGCAGTGACCGCGCCATCATCGATGACGGCGCACCGCACACAGAGTATCGCGGGCAAACTTTCCAATATCTTGTGCCATGTCTTGCCTTCGTCACGCGACCCAAAAAGCTGCCCGCTTCGCGTGCCAAAATAAAGTCCCGCTGGATCGCACGTGTCGCCTGCCAGGCCATCCCTCAAAACCGTCTCATAGGCCCGCTTTTGCGGCAAACCGCGCCCCAGAGGTTCCCAGGTTTGCCCGCAATTTCGAGTACGGTAGACACGCAAACGTCCGTCGCAGGAGCACCGGAACTCGTCCGATTCGACCGGAATCGAATACACGTAATCGGTTTTTCGCGGATGCATGAGCAGCGCAAAGCCGAAATCCGAAGGCACGCCGTTTGCAATATCGGTCCAGGTTTCCGCGTAATCGTCGGAGCGATACAAGCCCCAGTGATTTTGCAGAAAGAGCCTGGCGGGTCGGTCAGGGTGCATGGTGATCTTGTGCACACATTGGCCGAACTCAGGATACTTGTTGGGCATGAACATGGCGCGAATACCGCGGTTCTGTGCTGTCCAAGTCCGGCCGCCGTCTACGGTTCGATATACGCCACCGGCTGAAATCGCGATGTACATGCGCTGCTTGTCACTGGGGTCGAGCACAATCGTGTGAAGAGCCAATCCCCCATTTCCCGGCATCCACCGCGGCCGGTGGGGATGATCGAACAAGCCACGCACCAATCCCCACGTTTGTCCCGCATCCCGCGTTTCGAACAGCGCAGCAGGTTCTACGCCGCAGTAGAGCACGTCAGGTTCGTCAGCGGGTCCGAGTGCAATCTGCCAGATATTCTTAAGCGACATGCCCGTGTCGGTCGGAAACCGAATGGGGGCCTGCTGTGGATTCGTCCAACTCCGGCCGAAATCGTCGCTGGACCTCAAGAGTGTGCCCCAATAACTCTGCGTCGAAGCCCAGATGCGATGTTGGCCACCCCGCGCGTCGTATGCCATGGAGTAAACATTCTGGCCATGAAAATATGGGCCGCCGACTTCCCAAGCAGTACGTCTCCGGTTCGACCGCAGAAGGAATGCGCCCTTGACGGTTCCGACCAGCAAGATAACGTCCCCTCTTTTGACCTGCGCATGGCGCACGGTGTGCATGACTGTAGTTTGAGGAGGACTTGCGTCGGCGCTAGGACTCGTAGCAACGATCACGCCGGACTGCACAGCTTCGAGCGCGGCCTGGATTTCACTGGCTCGTTGGTATCGCTGCGCAGGCTCTTTCGCCAGACAACGTTGAATCACCGCCCAGAGTCCGGGCGAAACAGGAGGACCAAGTTGGGCAGGGAGTTCGCGCATGATCGCCGAGCTAATCTCGAACCCGGTGCGCCCCTGGAAAGGAAGCCGGCCCGAAGCTGCTTCGTAGAGCACCACTCCCAGAGCCCACAAGTCGGCCCGGTGATCGGGGGACTCTCCGCGCAAAATCTCGGGTGCCATGTAGGGCAGAGTTCCGCTTACACTGGACGCACCCTGAACGGTGGCAAACGTCATGGTCGGGGTGTCGAACACACTGCCACCGACGCGCTTTGCCAAGCCGAAATCGAGAACCTTAACCAGGCCTTCCGGCGTTACGATAATGTTGGTCGACTTCAGATCGCGATGCGCGATGCCTCGGTCATGAGCTCTGGTGAGCGCTGCTGCAACCTGCACCCCGTACCGTAGAACCGATTCCGGAGGAAGCCCGCTTTCGGCGCAGAGGTCGCGCAAGGTCTTCCCCTCGACCAACTCCATCACGATGTAGAGCTCGCCCTCGCTCTCACCAACTTCGTGAATTGTGCAGATATTGGGATGGGAAAGGGATGAAGAAGCTCGTGCTTCTTGCAGAAGGTTCTGACTCGTCGACTTGTCCAGGCCGGGATTCTTATTGACAACCTTGAGGGCAACATCGCGATGCAACAACTCGTCATAAGCACGGTAGACAGTCCCCATGCCTCCTTCGCCGATTTTCTCTTCCACCCGGCAGTGGCCAAGAACCTTGTCGATCACAGGCGAACTCCTTGCTCGGTCATGCTAGGCGGTAAGACACGAATACGTCAATGAACAGGGATGGGGCGCAGATTGGGGAGTGTGGAGCGGAGTTTCATACGATATCTCTGCAGGATTCAGTGGATGGGGGAGACTGGATGCGATCTCCTATTTCGCCGGCACGCTGTAGTGTGACGCAATTACCTGCCACTTCCCGCTTATTTTCATCCAGACGTCGGTGAGTCGATCGCGGTACTCATAAGATTTCCCTTTGGACTCGCCCCGTTCATGATAGGCGCCGGTCACAACAGCAACATTACCGTGCATTCGCACCTTTAGATCAGACATCTCCGCAACTTCAACGTGTACGGAGGAGTCAGCGGAATGCGTGATGTAGCCTTCTTTCCCGTACGTATCGCCATCCTCGACCGTGATGACGAAATCCTCCGCAAGCAATGACGACAACATATCGATCTGCCGGTGCTTATAAGCTTCAGTCCATTTCTTCTCTAAAGAGACAACTGTTGCCGAGTCCTGGTTCTGTTGCGCAGCCGCGACGATAGCGAGGAAGGAGAAACCGCAGATGATCAGTGTGGGTGTTAGCTTTCGCCCCATGCACCTTTCTTGCATAGGGCCGTACCTCAAACAAGTCCCTCGCGAGGAACCCGAAAGTTCTCGCCTGACCTTAACTTATCCCGAAATGTGCGCGCTCCGTCAGCGCTTGGCGAAGACACTGAACGGAGTATTCGGTGGAACCACTGTGATTGGTTGCGTTACCTCCGTCCCAATTTCAGAACAGAAGCGAAGTACATAATTGCCGGGCATCTCCGGAGAAAACTGGAAATCGTAAGTCTCCCCGACACTGATGCCTTGCGACGAATCGCGGACGGTGGCCTGTTGCGGAGGCAGGTCCGCACCATCCTTAGCAATCGCTTTCCACTTAACTGGCTTGCCATCCACCAGAAGTGATGCCGTTACAAGGGGATCCTCCGGTGTGATGTTTACGAAACGGAACCGGTAACTTTGTCCTGTAAGCAAAACCATCAATCCCGGTTGAGGACTGCCGTTGAGGACAAGTGGATCCTGCATCTCATTGGCGCCTCCCCGGCCTATCAAGAAAACCTTGTCGGTTGCGGGGTCATACTTCTGCCCCGGTTCCATAACCAGCAGAGCGCCATACAAGCCGCCGGTCAGTTGCTTCACATTGTGCCAATGTGTGTGATAGATAAACGTTCCCGCCCGGGGCGGCGTCATGTAAGCGACAAAGGATTCCTGCGGCGCGATGTAAGGCGTGGTGCGCTGGGGAGTTCCATTCCATCCCGGAACACCGTCGTAGTAGCTTTCGATCTCGATGCCGTGCCAGTGAATCGCTGTCGGCTCGTCCATTTCATTGTGCACCGTAATTGCCGTGGTTTCTCCCCGGCTGACTATGAGCGGCGGTCCCGCCGGTTCCACTGACTTGCTGACACCATCGAGATAGAATCCGGCTCCGGCCGGCACATATGGCATAGCGTCTCGATGACGCACATAAAGATCTTTGTGCGCGGTGGCGTTGGGCATTGTCGCTTTTGCATCCGCGAGCTTCGGGTCAGGATCGGTCACAGTAATACCCATGACCAGGTCGCCCATGCCCATGTCAGATGAGTGCCCACTCATGTGAATTGGCTGCGGCTTGGGCGGAGCGCCTCCGGGTCCGTATAACCATGGTGCTTTGTAGTCCGACATATGATCGAGCAGATGACAATGGAACAGCCAGTTGCCAGAGCGCTCTGGAGTCCACGTCATGTCGAACGTGTGGCCTGGATTCACAACCTCAGTGACCGCCATTCTCCTGTCGGAATCAGAATAGGCGCGTGCAGTCTCGCCATCCCCGACACCATCGACATGAAAATAGAATCCGTGCAGGTGCATCGGATGCAACAGCGGGGTTGGATTCAAGATGCGCCAGTGCTCGGCTCGTCCGATCTGTGCATGCAGCTTTTCGGTGTACGGCCACGATTTGCCGTTGATCGACAGCGCCCCCTCGAACGTCGGGTGAAACAGGTCCTTGTCCCACAGCTGGATCATGAACACGCGATCCGAGCTGCTGACGCCGGAAGCATCTACGATGAAAGCACCCGACATCATGCCTTCTCCCGGTGGTCGCGCTTCTAGACCGCCCTTTTGGCACGATGCCCAATAGAAATAGCTTCCAGGTTCTCCGGCAGAAAAGTCGGCCTCTTTCGTCTGGCCAGGTTGCAGGTCCATTACATCGTCAGTCTTGTTCGGGTGTTCATGGAGACCGTGAACATAGACGGCCGTAAGGAGCGAGTTGTGAACGGAAACGTGAACCCGCGCCTTTTGCGGAACTCGGATCATAGGCCCGGGAGTCTGAAGTGGCTTCCCTTCTTCTGCGAACGAAAAGACCTCATAAGAAGGATCGGTCTCGCCTCTCGGGAACCACTGTCCTTTCCGCAACTCCAGTCGAAGCGTAAGGACGTTCGCATTCATCTGCCCCGCGGGAACGCGATTATCGTTAGCATCAATCTTGGGCAGTGCAGTCTCAGTCGCACCGCAAGTCCCTGCTAAACAACATAGTGTGAGGCATAGAAGCCGCAGCGAGTACGGAACAGACATCGAACGTGGTTTCAGTCCACCAAGGCGAACCATGACGTGCTCCTTTTTCCTATTCGCTTTCGCTGATTGGGAAGAGTAAAAGATGGGGCCCGTGCCTGGCATCCGTCGACGCTACCAGCGTTTGCCAAGCGACTTGATCGGTTATTCGACTTCGGATGCTTTCAACTCGGCAGCATCTCTAGTTATTACCGTGATGGACGGCGATCATAAGAGGCTTTTCCATCACGCAGGCTATCGCCTTAAGTAGTCGAATCCGACAGTTCCGGGTACTCTACTGCATTGTCTCCACGATGTACAGAACAAACGAATTCTGCGAAGACTCCTAAATGTTATTAGGGGACGCTTGAACTGTGCTTGTCCGGCTGACTGGACAAATCATCAGTCTCGGCAGGCCGTCGCCCCGGCGCAATCTGCGACCTCATATAAGAACCGTCTCGAAAGTACCTTCGTCACTCTGAGTCTCCTCGCATGGCTTACGACGTGCGTAACCTTGCTGCTCTCCGCGTCAGGACTGATCATGATGCTGGATGAGGCCTCTCGCCCCGATGGGTGGAGTGTGCGTCTCTAAATCGGGTACCGCAAAGCCGTCGACCCACATGACCGGAAGATTCAGGATGATCCTACGCACGCAAAGCTT
>JBPYEW010000022.1:0-4071 GCA_051984555.1 Terriglobales bacterium
CAGCGAAATCGACCACACCATCAAGATGATGGTGACGATAATGGCGGCGAGAAATTCAATTCGGAGCAAGAACGGCCAGACATGGACTTCCTTCTGCCACCCAGGGCGGAAAGGCCATGCTTTGCGATGATGGGTCTTGGCTAATGCGGGACTGGTTTCCAGTTCGGCGACGAGGTTATCGTTGGCCTTCGCCTGTTTCCAGGCAAGATAGATGTAGAAGACGAGAAGCGGAATGAGCCCGACGATAGGAACGTTGTCGGGCGCCGAAGCGATCTCCCACAGTTGATGCCAGTCCATGATTTGCTCCACCAAGTGCACGGCCCAGCCGATGGTTGACATTCGATTACCTGGTGGGAGCCGCCCACCTGCAACCGGCCGGGTAAAGTGCGACCACGCCTTACTTCTTCGGCTCTTTGACTTCTGATTCCAGCATCACCGGTGCCGGTCCCGAGATGCCACCGTCCTTACGAACTCGCCAGAAATGCACGATCATGAAAATCGAGGCAACGATCGGAATGCCGATGCAGTGCCAGATGTACGAGCGAAGCAGGGCATTGGCGTCGACGATGGATCCACCCAACAATCCAAAACGAATATCGTTGTAGGGCGTCATGTGTAATAGGGGGCCGAACGGTCCTTCGTGGCCCAGCAACGGAGTAGCACGCGCCATGTTCGTTCCCACGGTGACGGCCCAGAATCCCAACTGATCATCGGGAAGCAGGTATCCCGTGAAGGAAAGCAGCAGGGTCAACACGAGCAGAATGACGCCGACGTTCCAGTTGAACTCGCGGGGCTTCTTGTACGACCCGGTGAGAAAGACGCGGAACATGTGCAGCCAGACCGCAATGACCATGAGGTGAGCGGCCCAGCGGTGCATGTTGCGCAACAGCTTTCCAAAAGGAACGTCGTGCTCGAGATAAAGGACGTCGCGGAAAGCCTGCACCTTAGTCGGGTGGTAATAGAACATCAGCAGCGCGCCGGTAAAAGTCAGCACAATGAAGAGGTAGAACGTGATTCCACCCATGCCCCAGGTGTAGCTGTAGCGAACCGCATCGCGGTTGATCTTTGCAGGGTGCAGGTGCAGGAAGACGTTCGACAGCACGCCCAAGGCGCGATTGCGGGGAGTGTCGTCGTGCTTGTGGCGGAAGATCGAGGTGTAAACCTGGGTCTTGGTCGGGTCCTTGAGATGATCGATCTGCTCTTTTGCTTTGGTCGGGATATCGGTTTTGAGAGAGGCGACATCTTCTTTTACGCCGGCCTTGACACGTTCGAGCAAGCCGACGCGGGCCCCATTTCCGTTGGGTCCGGTTGAACTGCCACTGCCCTTTGCGCCGTTTCCGCCGGTGCCGTTTCCCTTGATCTCTTCAGCCATAAGTCCTCATGATGCCGACACACGCCGGCGGTTCTACAAGTTCAGAAAAGCTCCCGGATCGTCAAAGTGAGTTGGCTGTCCCTTCGGCCACTGGTACAACTTGGCAACATCGACCAGGATCTGGCCGTCGGGAGCAAGTTCGACGTGTGCGCGATCCATCGGACGGGGAGCCGGTCCTTCGAAATTAATTCCTTCGCTGTCGTATCCACTGCCATGGCAGGGGCACTTGAACTTGTTCTCGCTTGGTTTCCAGTCGGGCGTGCAACCCAGGTGCGTGCAGCGGGCGTAGATCACGAACAGGCGATCGGGGGTTCGATCTACCCAGATGCGGAATTTCTGCTGGAACTTGGTATCGACGCCGAGCGCATAGTCGGTGGGATAGCCGATCTTGAACGTAGTATTCGGCTCGAATAGCGTCCGCGGCAGAAAATATCGGAAGAAAGCTAACAACCACGCGGCCAGAAACGCAACAACTCCGCTCCAGACCAGGCGGCGGCGCCGCTGATCGATAGTTGTATCGTCCGGCCCTTCAGTTGGAATCCCACCTGCGGCGGCGGCTTTCGATGTACCCACAGCCGGAGATCCGACATAGGTAGTTGCCGTACCGGTGCGAGTAAGAGGCGGTACATTTGGCAGGGCGGGTCGCGGCGGCGCTGCGGCAGCGGGACGAGGAGTTGACGATGCAGCGGCTGCCACCGGGGCAGCGGCAGGAGCGGCAGTGGGAGCGCCCGCGGGTTCGCCCAGCAGAGCAGTCACTTCAGCATCGGTGAGAGCCGGGAGATTGTTGCGTTTGCGACGCGCCTGTTCGGCGGCGATGGCTGACTTGCTCCATTTCTTTCCGGCAGCAAGCCATTTTTCGACGTCAGGACTGAACCCACCAGCCGGCGAAGCGGTAGCCGCAGGAGGTGGCGCAGAAGGGGTTGCAGCGGCTGGCGCTGGGGCAGACGCAGCCCCTGCACCATCAGCTTCCCAAGACATCTGAACGCCTGCCTTGAGCGCTTCAATATCTTCGTCGGTTAACGGCGGCAGGCCGGAGCGCTTACGATAAGCCTGTTCCGCCGCGATGACGGAGTTGTTCAGCGCATTACGCGGCCACTTCGGAAGACGACCGAGAGTTTTCCCGTCTGCCATCCTCTCCCTCTCTCTCAACTACGGCTGGCGCAGCTAATCTGCAGCTACGAGGCAGCCGGAACTTCTTGGAATTCCCACTTGCAAACCAGCGGCGTTGATCACCAGATCGGCCAATGCCGCGATAAAGGTCGGCGAGTCATTCAGGCCCGACGACATTTCGAATTGCTCGATTCCGAGCTTATGTGCTTCCTCTCGAGCCTCATGATCGATCTCACCGAGGGTCTCGACATGATCCGAGACAAACGATATAGGAACAATGCAGACCTGCCGAATCCGCTCAGCAGACAGCTGCCGCAACGTGTGATGAAGCGAAGGCTGCAGCCACTTGCTGGCACCCACCTTGCTCTGGTAGCAGAGGCGGTGATGATTGCTCCAACCGCCGCGCTGCATCAGCAATTCAACCGTGTGCTCAATATGCCGTCGATAAGGATCGCCCTTCTCAATCACGGAAACAGGAACGCTGTGGGCACTGAAGACGATTTCGGCGTGATCCGGACGGCGGAACCGAGCGAGCGCTTCTTCGACCTTCTCGATTAGAGAATCAAGGTACAGGCCGTGCTGGTAGAAGTTCTGGACGCGATGAACCGGAATGT
This sequence comes from Terriglobales bacterium, assembly GCA_051984555.1. Lineage (GTDB taxonomy): Bacteria > Acidobacteriota > Terriglobia > Terriglobales > Acidobacteriaceae > Gp1-AA122. The sequence goes on from JBPYEW010000022.1 coordinate 3,097, forward strand.
CGTCGTGGAACAGGCGATTCCACTCATTGAGACTGCTGCCTGTCGTGGTCGATGAATAGTGCGGATAAAGAGGAAGAAGAACGATTTCATCGCAAGCACTTGCGCGGACCTGGGCAATCGCTTCGGAGGTAAACGGATGCCAGTAGCGCATCGCCACGAAGCATTGGGCGTCGATCCCCATTTGGAGCAGGCGAGTCTCCAGGGCGCGTCCTTGTTGCTCGGTAAAGCGCCGAATGGGCGATCCGCCACCGATCACAGAATAATGATGTTGTACTTTGCGCGCCCGGGTACTCGAAATCAGTTTGGCGAGAGGTTTACGGCCGAGGCGGGCGAAAGGGAAATCGATGATATCGGGATCGCAGAAAAGGTTATAAAGAAAAGGCTCAATCGCCTCCAGCGTGTCCGGTCCGCCAAGCTGGAAGAGAACTACACCCACCTTCCGTGTTGAAATAGCCATCCCCTGGGAACCCCAAACTGCGAGCGGCGAAATGTTAAGTCAAAACGCGAGAAGCGTCAACGTGAGTTTCCGTCCAGAGGCTACTGTCGTTGACACTCCATGAAGCGCGAAGCAGAATTGAGGCACAAAGGTCTGTCCCCTCGAAGGAGGTGAACGATGGACCAACATACTCCGCAAGCCAAGTTGGGTTGCGCTTGGATCGGGTTGGCGCTCGCCCTCGGTCTGCACGTGGCCGACGAAGCTTTGACCGGTTTTCTTGCCATCTACAATCCGACGGTCGTGGCGGCGCGATCACGCTGGTCATGGTTTCCCATGCCGACCTTTGCCTTTAACGATTGGCTGTTTGGGCTGATGGCGTTTGTGATTCTGCTGCTGATTCTGTCGCCCCTGGCGTTTCGGAATGCGAGGGGGATCCGCCCGATTGCATATTTTCTCTCAGTGATCATGTTGTTGAACGCGGCGGGCCACACGCTGGCGACGATTGCGGGACGTACGTTTGAGTCGATCCAGTTTCACCG